>JACDED010000063.1:0-23455 GCA_013816615.1 Bacteroidota bacterium | reverse complement strand
TGGTATGTCGGTAGTAATGTTGTTGAATATGATTTAATCAAAATACAATGAAAAAATTAATAGTATTGATATTGGTAATTTCCTTAGGGGAATTGAGCGCACAACATGATCATCACCAACATCAGGATACAACCAAAAAATCTGCTGAACCTGAGATGAAGCACGAGCATCACAACATGTCGAACATGAGTCACGCGTTTTCATTGAACTTACCAATGAACAGGAATGGTTCCGGTACAGGATGGCTTCCCGATTCGACCCCTATGTATGGTTACATGATACATGGAAAAAAGTGGATGTACATGATACATGGAAACATTTTTGCACGTTACAATAATCAGGACATTTTTAATTCAGGATCGCGAGGGGATGATAAGTTTGATGCCGTAAATTGGTTCATGGGCATGGGACAGCGAAGAATCGGGAAAAGAGGTTTGTTTAGATTCAGTGCGATGGTATCGCTGGATAATGTATTTGGAGGTAACGGTTACCCATTGTTATTTCAAACAGGAGAAAGTTGGAAAGGACAGCCTTTGGTTGACCGTCAACATCCACATGATCTCTTTTCAGAATTATCTGTTGAATATACACATATGATAAATAAAAATGTAGATGTTTTTGTTTACGCAGGATATCCTGGAGAACCGGCACTGGGTTCAGTGGCATTCATGCACCGGGTATCTTCTTTATACGGGCCTGATGCGCCTCTTAGCCACCACTGGAACGACGGAACGCATGTTACATTTGGAGTTGTAACCGGAGGTGTGCGCCTCGGTAAATTTAAAATTGATGCGTCAAGTTTTACTGGGAGAGAACCAGATGAGGATCGTTTAAATTTTGATACACCACGCTTTGATTCTTATAGCGGCCGTGTTTCTTTTAACCCAAATCCATATTGGTCATTCCAGGTATCTCAAGGATTTATAAAAAGTCCTGAATCAACAAGAACAAATGAAGATGTGAATCGCACAACTGCATCGGCTGTTTACAGCAGACCGCTGAAAAAAAATAATTTTATTAATGTTACAGCGTTGTGGGGTTTAAATAAAAGTCATGCAGCCGAGCACGCTGCATTATTAGAAGCTGCTTTTGTGAAGAATAGATTTTCGATCTACGGCAGATATGAAATGGTTCAGAAGTCGGTACATGAATTAGCGCTTGATGAAAAAACTTATGGGCATGACGAAATATTTAATGTAAATGCTCTCACCGTTGGTGTGGGTTATGACGTTATTAAATCAAAAGCAATGCGGGTTGCGATAGGGGTACAGGGCACATATTATCTACCCGATGAACGACTGGTTTTTATTTATGGAAATAATCTTGCTTCCGGACAAATATTTATTCGGCTCTATCCGCCTAGAATGAATACATCTAAGTAAATCAACTTTAAAATAAAGAGCTCTAATATTTTTTTTGGTAAAATGTTTTTTAATCACCAATAAGCGATTGATAAAAAATAAAGACTACCTATAAGGCAGCCTTTAAGATAGTGTGATTATTTATCACAGCATTCAGCGTTACCTTTATCGCAATTGCCAGGTTCGCAATTACCGCCTTTGCCATTACAGCAGTCCGGTGGACATTGTTCTGTTGCAGTTTTTGCAATTGCTTTTTCAGCCCCTTGATTTGACATGGCAAAGATGCTACCAGCAGTTATTGCAAGTGCTGATGTAGCGAAAATGAACTTTTTTCTCATTTTTTTACTTTTAAGAGTTAGACAATAATAATATCATATTTAAAGACGAATGAATTATAAAATGATGCAACATTTATACCATTTTTACTTTAAATTAACTAGCAACAAGATGCTTTAGATTTGGTGTCTGTAGAATTACAACCACAGCCGGCTTCGCCTTCTGCTTTTTTCTCTTCATCAAGTTGGCAACAGGCATCTTTATTAGTTGATGGGGCACCACCACAACACGAAACTTTTGTTTCGTTGTTGCTAATCGTGTTTTTTTTCAGAACTTCAACTGTTTCGTTTTTCATTTTTTTTGTTTTAAGAATTAATACTTACTTACACTCTTATAGACGGAACATTTGAAAAAAGATGCAGTCCTAATATTCTTTGATCAAAAACGAAATGTATAATTTATCAGTTTTCTCAAAACTACCATCACTCAACCATTCATGAAGATCATTTACTTCTACTTTTTGAATTTCATTTAGTACCTGATCATGAAGCATAAAGCAAAACCTGACTTCATCTCCTTTGTCAACGGGGCAATTTTCTTTTCTGCTATTTAAAATATTAAGTATTGAATTATAAACAGAATTTGTTTTGTCAGAAGTTGAATCTCTCATAGTTATAGATTAATCGCAATTGCTACAGGCATCGTTGCATGAGTTTTTAGATTTTACATCTATTACATTTCCTCTATTATCTAATTCAATACTACAGCAGGTTAATAACATTTCTTTTAAACGTAATCTACCTCGTTGTACTCTTGACCTTAAAGAAGGGTAAGCGAGGTTATATTTTTCTGCAAGGTCTTTTTGTTTGATCCCCTTGATCTCGCTATCTATAATTACATCACGGTATTCTTCAGGTAGCTTTTGAATAAATCCGTTAAGGCATTTGTCTAAACCTTTTGTTGTATCAAAATCAATTTCTTCTTCGGATTCGTCCATCATTTTTTCGGTAATAGCAATCTTTTTTGTATTTGAATTTTTTCGATAATAATCAATTATTGTGTTACGTGTAATAGTGAAAATCCAACTTTTTAATTTTTCTGTGTCGTTAATTGAATTAAGTTTTGCTGCAATTTTTATAAATACTTCCTGTAAAATATCATCAGTATCTGTTTTATCGTTTACACGTTTAGAAATATAATTGCGAAGCAATTTATGAAACTGATTATGTATAGTTACTATTTCCATTTTAATAAGATTGTTTTAGGTTTGGTATTTATAATGTGTACAAGAAAAGCAGTTAGCAGCAAAACACTTGCTGTTAAAAAAATAAAATGAAAATTAGCAAAGCCAATGAAAACACTTGTGAGTAGTGCGCCAGATGCTGCGCCAATATCATTCCATGTAGTATTAATTGCTACTGCTTTTAATTGATCTGGTGAATTTATTGTTGCACCGCCGGGTGATAATGCAGAACAGATACTATTAGAAGTAAAAGAAAGTAAAATGCCTGATTTTGTATAGCCAGTTGCAATCATCGTTAAACCTAATATTGTAAAGAGTAAAGAACCTAAATAAACCCTGTTTATGCCCCAGGAATCTGCATACCATCCTGCAAGCGGAGAAACAAAAATTGTGCAGACCCTACGGTATGCCAAATAAAATGCACAAAATGCAGTAAGGGCAACTGCAGATAAATGCTGATCAAAAAATAATTTACCAATTACAATAATTAAAATACCCTGAACTATTAAGGCTGAAAGAAACGTAAGTAAATTAAACGTAGAGGGTATTAAATTAAAACTAAAGGAATAACCAGCACTACTACGTTTTAAATTGGGGAGATAAAATGCTATAATAATTGATAAAACAGAAGCTATTGAAAGAATAATAAATGTGGTGCCGGGGTTGTGATCTGCAATAGCAAAGAGCCTATTAAAAGAGCTATAACAGGACCGGTTCCTGAATGCCCTTATTTAATCCAAGTGAAAAGCCTTGCTTTTTATTTTCTAAAGAATAGCTAATTGAACTTATTCTTAGTGCCGAAAAACAAAAGCCCCAAATTATACGTGCAATTATCCAAAGAAATAGATTGGCACTAACACCGTATACAAGTGTTGTTAATGTTGCCAAAACAGATGCAATAATTGTGATAGTTCTAAAACCATACCGATCAAATAAAAATGCAAAAAACTGGTTAGCAAATAAGCGTATAAACCTGTTAATGGATAGAAGAAAACCGATCCACATAACAGGAATACCCATTTGCTCAGAATTTACCGGAAGAACACTGTATAAAAATGCATCTCCAAAGCCTGCAAATGCTAAAACCAAAGCGGATAATATTGAAGGCTTTAAATTTTGATACATTAGCAACAGGATTTCGTTTTTTTAGGATCTTTTTCTGTACCACAACAAGTATCATTTCCACTTGCATCGCTACTACATACACCAGTTTCAGGTAAATCCAATTCCACTCTCTTTGCTGCTTCCCAATCACCGGTTAATGCTGCAACAACAGATCTTACCTGTTCGTAACCGGTTGCCATTAGAAATGTTGGTGCTCTACCATAGCTTTTCATACCAACAACGTAAAAGTCTTTTTCCTTTTGTCTTAATTCGGCCTCACCATGTGCGCGAACTGTGCCGCAACTATGAATATTCGGGTCGATCAGATCTGCCAAAGCAGGAACACTCTCAACTGAACTATCAAAATCAACTCTGAGTTCTCTGGTAAAAGACATATCGGGACGGTTACCGGTGTTACTTATTATTTCATCAATGCCATTCAATGCTTTTTTTATATCGTATTGCATCCCTATTAAAGTGAGCTTATTGTTTTCATTAATTATTTCCTGGATTTGGAAAGGTGTATAAACTGAAATGCGATCGTTTTTTATAAGTTCTTCTATCTTTATACCTAAAGCACCTCTTGCAGGCAGCGCATCCTTCTCCTGGCCACCATAAACATCCTTTATGTTATTTTTTCTTAACACCCATTTAATTTGAGTTTCCGGAAACTCATCTTTTAATTTATCAAGTTCTAAAATGCTGTTTATTGCAGAGTGGCCACTACCTGCTACTAATACATTTTTATTTTTATAGCGATTTTTATGTACGTTTAAAACATCAGGTATGCCATATAAAATTTTGTCGCTATTTTCTAATTCTCCGAAAGCAAATACACCGCCCGAACCAATTGGATTGTTATTGTGCCATGTACCCGATGCGTCGATCACGGCTCTTGCTTCAAACAAAATAGTGTTGGTTCCCTGCCGTACCTGAATAACAAAAGGTTGAGCTTCTCTATTGGCTGATTTCATTTTATCCAAACCTTTTCTGCCGATAGCAATTACTTTTGAATTTAAATGCACGAAGGGTTTTATTAATGCATGGTTATAGAGTGGCAAAAAATAATTAGTATAAAGTTCGCTACCTGTGCTTATACTTTCTTTATCGGGAGATTTCCAACCTGTTTGCAATAAAAGTTCTTTGGCTGCTTTGTCAATATTATATTTCCATGGAGAAAATATTTTTACATGAGCCCAATCTAAAACATTTGCTCCAACAGATGCACCGGCTTCAAAAAGAATAAAACGTTCGTTTCTTTTAACAAGGTGTGCTGCTGCCGCTAATCCTACCGGACCGCCGCCGATAATTGCTACTGGTAATTTATCGTTTTTCATTTGTGATATTTTAGTTATACACTTATAGACGATAATTGAATAAAAAGATGCAAAATAAAATACCTGAATAAAAAATTTATGCAAAATTTAATCTTTAATTTTTCTCTCCCTCTTTACAACAAGACGAAGTTGAATCACATGCGGTAGTACAACTTTCTTCCTTCGGGGCCGAGCACTCTCCCGGAGCGCATTCTGTAGTTGAACACTCTATAGAAGCTTCTGCATTTTTAGCTGCCTGATATTTTGTAATTTCAAAATAACTAAGGAAACCTATACTTAAGATTAAACCTGTCCAAAAAACAGCCTTATTGATCTTTGTTTTGCGTTTTTCTTTTGCAGTTGGCTCACAAGCACAACCATCAGGCGTGTTGCAATTTAATTTTGGTAATACATACAGTGAATAATACGAGATGGTAAATGACACAGCACTTATAGCAATTAATAAAGGTTCTAATGCCATCACCAAAGGTGAACTTGCAATAGTTGCAGAAGATACCCCAAAGAGCGAAGCTATTGGACTTGCGCAAACACCAACGCAAGCGCCGCTTTTGCAGCATGATAATAAAATTGGAGCTGCCGAGGTAAGACCTCCTGTAATTGATGCCCAAAGGGATTTTTTAGCTTTCATTTTTAATTATAAATTTTCAGTAACAAATTTCAGACTATAGGACTTGATCAAATCTCTTACTGTATCAAATTCTTTTTTTATTTGTTCTTCAGTTCCAATAGCTTTTGCAGGATCGGGAAAATTATAATGAAACCTTTTAGCTTTTCCGGGGAGGTAGGGGCAACGTTCTTTTGCATGATCGCAAACGGTAATTATAAAATCAAAATCCATGTCTTTGTATTCTTCAAGATTGTTTGATGTATGCTTTGAAATATCAATACCATCTCTTTTCATGGTTTCAACGGCTTTTGGATTTACACCATGCGTTTCTATACCCGCGCTGTATATGTCAGCTTTACCTTCTGCAAAATGGCGTAAATATCCTTCTGCTATTTGACTTCGGCAACTATTGCCGGTACATAGTACCAATACTTTTTTCATAGAGTTTAAACAAATAGCCAAACGATATTAATGATACAAAACTTAGGATCGAAACCGAAAATAAGTTGAAGTATAATAACGGATGAAGTGATTATAATTGGCTTTTTATATTTAATGATGGTTGTCTTCATAAATTCTTAGCAACATTTACCTCCGGGTGAGCAACATACTTCTTTTGAAGCTGATAATTCAGATAAAGAGATTTTTTGCTTGTCTTCAATTCCGCATTTGTCTTCAGCTAAACAAGCTGTTTGCTTTGTAAGTAAAACAAAATCTTTTCCATTGTATTCAAGACTATATTTGCCTATAGTGTCGGACTGATATTCAACTTCAATTTCAAGATCCTCCATACCTAATACTTTTTCTGAGAGTTCAATTATGCTCATTAATTTCTCAGGCTTTAAACGGTGATCCGTATCATCTGCATTCCATAACTGAAAATTAGCTACTTTTTCATGACGGGTTTTTCCTCCGCAATCAATAAAATCTTTAGTAATTATACCAACTTCGGTCACATGAAAATGTTCCGGCACAAATTTACCGTCAGGCAATTGAAAATTAACGCCTGTTGCCGTTGCTAAATGTTTTTTGATCTCTGAGAGTTTCATTATTTTATTTTTAGTTTATGAATCGTTCTATTACGATTAATTTAATTAAATTTTTTTAGATACCTGCAATTGAGCTTCTACGTTCGAGTAAAATTGTATCTCTCCACGTATTATTCATTTTGCCGATCTTCTCACGTTTACCAATTATCCGAAAACCGTTTTTCTCATGTAGGTTTAGGCTTGCTGTATTTTCAGGAAATATACCAGCTTGTAAAGTCCAGATTCCATTTTTTTCGCTACTTTTTATTAATTCCTGCATCAATAGTCTACCAATGCCTTTACCACGGTTATTTGCTTGAATATAAATACTAACTTCTGCAACACCCGCGTAAACACATCTTCCTGATACAGGCGTTAAAGCTGCCCAACCTAGTACTGTATTATTTTCGCTTGCTATATACCTGCTGTGCTGTAAATGCCCTTTATTCCAATCTTCCCAGGTTGGTGCTTCTGTTTGAAAAGTTGCTTGCCCGGTTGCAATACCCTGCAGATAAATATCCTTTACAGAATTATAATGAGTATCATTTAATTCAGAGATTATCATTAGCAACATTTTGTTTTAGGATCGTATCCAGCAAATAAATTATTTAAATAAGTTTTTGCAGTCTCCCATTCTTTTTCATCAATACAATAGCAAATTTTCACGCCTTCAACATCGCCTTTAATCAGGCCAGCTTCTTTAAGTTCCTTTAAATGCTGCGATACTGTGCTTTGAGATAGAGGTAATTCATCAACAATATCCCCACAAATACAAGCCTGTTTTTTGATCAACAATTGTAAAATAGCTACACGGGCAGGATGCGCCAATGCTTTAGCGTATTTCGCAATTTTGTTATCCTTGATTGTAAATTCTTCTGATTTAGTTATACCCATTGTATCGTAAAATTACGATTAATATAAATGTTCTCAGGTTAAAATTACGCAATTTGAAGTAAAAGGCTGATTTTAAGTGATTTATTTTAACAGCAGGTAATTTTATTTCGTAACCTAGTCCAGCATTTTTGAGATGGGAAAATAAAACTATTAAATGCAACAAGCACATTATAATAGCTCCAGAAATGAGATTCTTTACTAGCCAAATGAATGGCGGGTAACGAAATAAAACCAGCGACATTCCAATGAAAAAATTAACCGTGCAATCGCTTTTTTAAAAATAGAAAGTAAATATTGCAGGAAACAAAATGTCTATTATCGTATGCATTAGATGCTCAATACGGCTTTTGGGTTGCTTTACAATTAGTGGTTATTCAGATTATTTATAAACTGTCTATTTTTTCTTTGTTAAAGCAGACCCTGCCATTAAAGCTATTACAAAAAATAAGGCCAATATAACACACAGTACTTTCAAAATACAACCAGCACCTAAAGTAACTCCAAGTAAAAAAAATAATCCTGTAATTGATATAACAACTATCATTATAACTACCCAACGTTCCATAACACTTTAATTTGTTTATAAAGTATACAAGGAAAATTATGCCAATAAAATTGGGTATTATTTTTCTTTTTCTTTCTGATCGTCAGAAATAATTTCTGCACCTCTTTTTGGTTCTATTTCTCTTCCAAAATGTACTGCATATTGTTTTGTAAATTCAGCTCCAAAAAATAAGATCATGCAGGAATACGATACCCATAACATGATAAGCACAATTGAACCCGCAGCACCATACGTGGAACCGGGATTTGCCTTAGCGAAATAAATTCCAAGGCCAAATTTACCAAGTATAAATAATAGGGTAGTGGCCATTGCACCAATCCATACATCCCGCCATTTTACTTTTGCATCCGGTAAAATCTTAAACATTAGCGCAAATAAAACGCCTATGGAACTAAATGATATTACAAAATTAAGGAACTGAAATGCATATAAAATAAAGTCAGGCAAGTATGTTTTTATCCATTCATTAAAAGCTTGTAAACCGGCTGTGAGTATTAATGAGATCAACATTAAAAAACCAATAGATAACACAAGACCAAAAGAGAATAAGCGGTCCTTTAAGGTTTTAAGCCATTTCTTTTTTGCAGTTACCTTAACTTCCCAAATTTGGTTTAAGGATGTTTGCAATTGCGCAAAAACTCCGGTTGAACCTAATATCAATGTTACTACACTTATTATTGTAGCAATGATCGAACTTTTTCGCTCACTGGCTTTTGCGATCATATCTTCTACCTGTTCCGCAGTATCGGCACCCATTGCACCGGTTATCTGATCTGATACCTGGCCTTGAATGGCTTCTCTGCCAAAAATTAACCCGGCACATGAAATAACTATTACTAATAATGCAGGAATTGAAAATATGGCATAATAGGCAACTACGGCACTTTGTCTAAAAGGATCAGCATTGACCCAGGCTTTAGCTGTTTTTTTTGTGATGGCTCCAAGGTCGGAAAAGTATTGCTTGAATTTTGACATATTATTTTTTAGTTTTCTTTTTTTTCTTTTTTTCCAAAAATTTTCTGTAGAAAAGTTTTATTTTCAGTTCCTGCTTCAACTTTACCAATATCTATTGAATTATCAACCGATGGTTGCAATGCAAAAACAAATGCATTTTTAAGTATATAGCTTATTGCCGTCCACAAGCCGGTACTAGGGTCATCAAACCTTCCTTTTATCGGTACTTTTGTAGCTACTTTATCCGTTTTATTATTTTCAAGCAGGTTGGCAACGCCCTGAACGAGGCTTTGCCAGACAACCTGTGTAAATTTCCCTTCTTTGGCAACTTTAAGGTCTTTTATAAGTGGCTTTACATAACCCTTAAACGCACCGCTCTTTGCCGCAAACTCGATATATAAACCAAAGTTTCCTTTTTCAACTTCAAATTTTGCATATTCTTTAAAAAACGGATTAAGGTTAACCATCTCAACATTATTTACACCTGCATTCAAATCAAATGTGGGTTGTTTTTCCAGCGCATTTAATTTTACATTCAATTTAAAGTTTCCGCCATAAACATCGCCGGTAGCATTTATGCTTGATGGTAATACTTTATTACTATCATTTACATTAGAAAGATTTTCTGCTTTAACCTGTATGTTTTTCAACGCAACATCAATTACCGGGTTTGCATACGGATCCTTAAAATGTATTTGTCCGTTATTGATCTGGAAGCGGTTAATTGTTAAAGGCATTAATTTTTTAATTACTTCTTTAAAATCTGTGGTATCCTGTTTTAGATTTTCATCTTTATGTTTACCCTGCACAAAATTTAATACAGGTTCTTCAACTTCAATTTCACCAACAATCCTTCCTTTAAATATGGCTTTCCATTCAACCGAGAGATCAATTTCAGGTGTGGTAAAAAACGGAATTGAATCTTGTTGGTTGGTGAGCGTATCTTTCTTTACAAGTTTCAAATCATTAATTTTATATGCACCACGAATAAGCGCTATATCTACATCTTCTACATGACCATAATATCCTTTAATACCTGCAAGGGTTTTATTTACAAATTTTAATACTACAAAAGGTAAAATAAGTCTTGCAATTATAAGAATGGCAATTATGGAGATAAGAACGATCTTCCATTTTTTTCTTTTCTTTTGTGGTTGTTGTAAATTTTCCTTACCTGTCATATAATTTTACATGAGAATTTTATGCCACAATTCTTGTTTTAAATATGCTATTTCCAATAAGATTTAAGAAATCCCTGGTTGCCAAACACGGGATCGTTTTTTGGAATAGGAATTTTTCTAATTAATTTTATAGCATTTTTATATTCTTCAGTTGTACCTGTATTAGTATCATAATCTTTTCCCTGCGGATATGCTCCAACTACTAAAAAGTCTTCAGATTTAGTTGTGCACTTATGACCAACTCCTGCGGGTAAAATAATTACATCCCCTTGCTTAATTTTTATTCTTTTGCCATTTGGCCCGCCTAAAATTATATTGGCAAAGCCATTGCAAATTGCCATACACTCATGTGTATTACTGTGGTAGTGGTGAAAATCATAAATTCCGTTTCTCCAGGAATTACTCCACCCATTTCGAAGAAAAAGCTGTTGGGTAGTATTGGCTGCTTTGTTTTTTTGTGCAGGCAATGAAATAGCATTACGATAAATTAAAACAGGTAACTTATTATTGGGAAAATTTCCGTTTCGCTTTAAAACAAAATTAATAATATGAGGATTTGTATTTGCTCTTTCCATAAGTGGCTTATTATAAAAAAAGCAACCATTGGTTGCTTTCTTTTTTTTTAAGTATTTGGAGTTTATTCTTCTTCAGCTTCTTCTTCCTCCATAGCTTCTACATTCACTGCAGAAACTGCTACTTCAGTTAAAATACTATCAGCATTTTTTTCTTCTTCTAAGATCTCGGCTAAAATTTCTGCGGCTTCATCTAATCCCAAAGTTTGTGCGAAAGTACGTAACGTGCCATAAGAAGCAATTTCATAATGTTCTACTTTTTGGCTCGCTGAAATAATGCCAGCGTCACGTTGCGGACCTTTTTCAGTGTCTTTCATAATCTCTTCTCCTTCTTTGATCAGTCCGGCCATCGCTTCACATTTTTTAGCTACTGCTTTTTTATCAATAAGTTCAAATACTTGTTCCAGTTTTCCAACCTGTTGTTCAGTTTCAGCCAAGTGGTTTTCTAAAGCTTCTACTAATTCCGGAGAAGTAGCATTTTTTGCCATTTTAGGTAAAGCTTTTGTTAAAGCTTTTTCGGCCCAATAAATGTCTTTTAATTCATCTTCAAACAATTTCATTAATTGCGATGATGGCATCCCTTTACGTTCAGATGACTTTTCTTTTCCCTTTTTAGAGGTGTTAGTTTTAGTTGGCATTGTAAATTGTTTTTATGTTAATTAATATTATTGTTTTGCGAATTATATGCCAATGGCAATTGTTTAAAATACAATGATTAAAGTGTTATTTAGGGAAATTTTCTCCGCAGTGGTTTATACGTTTTTATATATAGATAATCTTTTTAAAGGATAAAATTCTACACATTGAAAGATATTTATATTATAAATTAACAGGTATTGCTGGAATGAATTTGGTAACAAAGTTTATGCTATAAATTTAGCGGAATTGGATTTGAACTTGCTAAATTGTTTGCCAATGATTGGATACAATCTTATGATTGTAGCACGCGATCAAAATGAATTAGAAACTACATCAAGAGAAATTACTAATAGATATAAGGTACGGATAGGTTTCTTCTTCATACTATGTTTTTCGTTTATATTTAAACATTAAACAAAATGTAATAATATTAATAAGTAAAGAAAACGAATTTGAAATGATGATGATCAGATCGTTTTTAAGAGTTCCATATATGATCCAAAACACAAGTCCTGTAAACAATACAACGAGCATTCCTACTGAAACATTTTCAGCTTTTTTTTCTTTTGCTAATTTTATTAATTGCGGTAACAAGGAGAGTGCTGTAAAAACACTGGCAACAATTCCTATTATCGTTTCGGTATTCATTAGGCCGGTACTTTCCTGGCAGTTTCACGATCCCAAAAACGGTGCAGCGCTATAGCTTTTATGAACGCCTGAGAAATATTACCCTTACCAACAATTATACCATTGTCTTTTGCATTTATATCAACATAAGATGCTTTTAGTAATTCTATACCTTCATCATTTGCCGAAATTGCTTTACAATGTTTATAGGCTTCGTTTACAAAATGTATTGCATCCGGTTCTGCTTTCAATGCATCGCTACTTTTTTTACCTCCGGGAATAAACACGGCGTCATACAAAACACTTGCAGCTTGTAAAAAACTTTCGTCTACTTTAATAGCAGAACCATTGGCTAATTTTATCGCTCCTAATTTGGGTGCAATAATTTTAACCATTGCTCCTTTAGTTTCTAACGCTTTTTTCATTGCGTTTAATGAAATTTCATCTACACCATCGGCTGCCAAAATTGCAACACGCCTTGTTGCGATCGAATCTTTATTTGTATTTTTCATACTTAAAGCTTCTGATCTTTCAATTATTGGTTTTATTTTTTTTGATTGATAATCTTTTGGATCATCATCAGCGGGCACGCTTTGATTGGTGTTACCAACCGGCGTTTTAGCAATAAGCCCCAATGCTTCGGCTACACGGTTAGCTAAATTTTTATCAACCTGAGTTAACAGATCAACCATACGCTGTCTTATTTCAGGTGATTGTACTTTTCCTAATTCAAAACGCAAAGCATTTATTAAATGATTTTTTTCTGCATCACTTTGACTATTAAAGAATAAAGTAGCCTGGCTAAAATGATCTATAAAACTTTTACTGCGGTTGCGAATTTTTTTAGCATCAATTCTTTCTAAAAAAGAGGTGAAGCCAAAATTTTTCATCATGGCCTGGAAGGGGCAACCACCGCCAATGCTATTTGGATCGTAACTTGTTTTACCTTTATTAATTGTATGGCGCATATGGCCATCGCGCTGGTTATTGTGTATATCAACTATCGGTCGGTTAATTGGGATCTCATGAAAATTTGGACTGCCAAGGCGTGAGAGCTGCGTATCTGTATAAGAAAATAATCTGCCTTGCAATAAAGGATCGTTTGAAAAATCAATTCCCGGAACTAAATGCCCCGGATGAAAAGCAACCTGTTCTGTTTCTGCAAAAAAGTTATCAGGGTTTCTGTTTAACGTCATTTTTCCCATAATAGTAACAGGCACTAATTCTTCAGGAATTAATTTAGTTGGGTCAAGAAGATCAAAACCAAATTTAAATTCATCCTTTTCATCTACTATCTGAACTCCTAATTCATATTCAGGAAAATTTCCACTTTCAATTGCTTCCCAAAGATCGCGACGGTGAAAATCTGGATCTTTTCCTGAAATATTTTGAGCCTCGTCCCATGCCACAGAATGCACACCTAATAAAGGTTTCCAATGAAATTTCACAAAAGATGATTTTCCTTTTTCATTTATAAAACGAAACGTGTGAACACCAAAACCTTCCATCATGCGGTAACTTCTTGGAATAGCACGATCGCTCATTGCCCACATGATCATATGCATCGACTCAGGCATTAATGAAATAAAATCCCAAAATGTATCATGGGCCGAAGCCGCTTGTGGCATTTCATTATCAGGTTCGGGTTTTAATGCATGAACGAGATCCGGAAATTTCATAGCATCCTGTATAAAAAACACAGGAATATTATTTCCAACTAAATCGTAATTACCTTGTTGTGTGTAAAATTTAACGGCAAAGCCGCGCGCATCTCTTGCAAGATCAGTTGAGCCTCGAGAGCCGGCTACCGTTGAGAAGCGTACAAATACGGGTGTTTTTATTTTTGTATCATTTAAAAATCCGGCTTTGGTGTATTTAGACATGTTTTGATATAGTTCAAAGTAACCATGGGCTGCTGAACCGCGTGCGTGAACAATACGTTCCGGAATTCGCTCGTGATCAAAATGCGTTATTTTTTCGCGAAGAATAAAATCTTCTAGTAATGTCGACCCGCGATCACCTGACTTTAAAGAATTTTGATTATCGTTAATTCTTAATCCCTGGTTTGTGGTTAAAAATTCGCCATCGCCATTTTCAGTGAATTGTTGAAGGCTTTTTATTTTTTCGTTTTCATTACCGGGTTTAGTAGTTTTTTTTGCCATGGGTTATAGTTTAAAAATTTATACTTAATTAATTAATTATTTATTTACAAGCGATGAAATATTTACCTGGAGTTTATCCAGGTATAATAAGTATATCTCTGGATCTTCCTGCCTCATAATTGTTAATATTTGAGAGGAGTGTTTGCACAAAAATACTTCCACATAAAAATCACTTATCAAAAAAAGTGAACTGTAAAAATGTTCTTCTTCAATTTCAGCGATCAATTCGCCATACATAAATAAATATTGTTCTTGTAAAGAAGGGGTAAAGCTAAAAAATTGCTGGATAGTCATATAATTTAATGCAGCTAATTTTATACCTGTGCAAAAATTTAAAATATAATATTAATAATCAGGCACATCACAATAATTATTAAAAGGTGTGGAATAAAATGTGGTTTTTTTTACACAGGTTAATCAGAAATTATTTTTTAAGCTGAATCCAGACAGGTGCATGATCGCTCGTTTTTTCCCACGAACGTACTTCTTTATCCACACCGGCTTTATATAATTTACCGGCAATTTGTGGAGACAATAAAAAATGATCAATACGAATACCTGCATCCCTGGCAAAAGCATTTCTGAAATAATCCCAAAATGTAAATATCTTTTTGTCAGGGTACAATGTACGTAAGGCGTCTGTCCAACCTTGATCTACCAATTTTTTAAAAGCTTTTTTAGATTCTGGAAAAAACAAGGCATCGTTTACCCAACTCTCAGGTTTATGACAATCGAGATCAGTAGGAATTACATTAAAATCACCGATCAGTATAACCGGAATATTTTTTTTCAATAACGCTCTTGCCTTTGAAGAAAGCCGTTTAAACCAGGCCAGTTTGTAATCAAATTTTGGTCCCGGTGCAGGATTTCCATTAGGTAAATAAAGACAACAAATTAAAATGCCATTTACCATGGCCTCTATATAACGGCTTTGAATATCTAATGGATCGCCGGGTAATCCACGGCCCATTTCTTTAAGATCATATTTCTTTTTAGCGAGAATTGCAACACCATTCCACGCTTTCTGACCATGCCATATGGCTTTGTAACCTGCTTCTTCAATTGCCTGCAAAGGAAATTTTTCATTAGGTGATTTTAATTCCTGTAGGCATACTATATCGGGATTGCTTTGTTGAAGCCAGCGTATTAAAACAGGAAGTCGACCGTTTACACCATTTACATTATAGGTAGCAATTTTCATACAAAACATGACACAAATTTTATACCATTTACAGGATGGCATGATATTGACATTATAATATCGATCTATTATTGATATTCACTTAATATAAAATGGAAAAAGATAAACATATTGAAATAAATGCAGATCTGTTAATGGAACACGCTGAAAAGATCATTCATGATCTCGGCTTAGGAACAGTTTCAAATATTTCCCAACTTGTTGAAGAAATTAAGATCGGTGAAAAAATTTATGAGCTCAGGCTGGAATTAAAATTAAAAGAAATTGAAAAGCCTTCGGATGATATTATTGCCTGATCAAATAATGGATTTTCAATAATTATTTTATACAATATTTCTGTAAAAAAGCCGATCTTCTGATCTTGTTTCCCGATCCATATTTTTTTCCAATACCTGATATTACAAGTAGAAGGAAATCTTCACCGAAATCTATAAATACAGGGCGTTTAGAGTCCTGCCATGATCTTCGAAAATGTTCCCATATAAATTCAACTTTGCCATAAGCGTTTTTTTGAGTGTTATTATATAGCTCTAACAAATCGCTGTAGAATTTAATTGTGAGCTGTTCTCTGTTCTTACTAATGCCTAGGTCTGAATAATAAAACAGTTGTTTTGCGTTAAATTGAAAACCATTTTGTTGTAAATAATCTCTTACTATATCTATTTTCACTTGCCAGCTTTCAATAATAAGTGAATTATTTACGTTGGTATAATTTAGCGAATCAAATTCATTAAGAATAGTAAATTTCCAGTTTTTAAGATATTCTTCATCATAGATTTGAAAGTTATCCTTAAATGATATTCCATTTATTATCCATATCATTTTTTCACCATAAAATTCTTCTCTTGTCCTGATCAGGTCTGATGAAATAGAAGAATTTTGAAATTCAAAAATAATTTCATTTTTATTAATAACATCTGCAACATGATAAACACCATCTTTTTCAATTCTTTGCTCCGAAAACTCTTTACCAAATAAATTTTTCCAGTTGCGATGCCAAATAGTTTCAGGTTCGGTCCATGAATCACAATTATCTGTTTTAACATGCGCCCAATGCCAGATATTTTTTGAACCACATTTTGCAATAACATCGTTGCTACAATGCACACAAATGGCCTTAAGCCCAGGTTCAGCTTCTATTCTTTGATTATTATAGAGCGCAAATTGCATTTTGAGTTCACAAATTTAATATTTAGAAAACGTATTTATTTAATAAAGTTAAATTTATTTTAGTTGGGCAATGGCACTCTATTTGAAAGGCTTTTATAATGGACCTAAAAGAACAGATAATCTGGCTTTTTATTTTGGCCTTACCCATTGCCTGTGTGGCGTGGACGGTAACACATGAAGAGATATTTCGTGAGCCGCGTGAATATTGTGGAAAATGGAGCAAAGACAGTAAAACCATTTTTAAAAGAAAATTCTTTTATGTTTTGACCTGCGAGTATTGTTTCAGTTTTTACGTTACTGCTTTATTTTTATTTATAACACGGTACAAATTATTGTTTAGCGATTGGCGCGGGTATTTGATCTCAAGCTTATCGTTAATATGTATTGCAAACGCATATATGAGCGCATTCTTTCGCTTAAGAATAGGAATTAAGAAAGAAGGGGTAGAGGCGAAGCTCGATGAAAAAGAATTAAATGATAAGCTGAACGAAAATTAATTTATTTTAAATAAATTAATTTAACAGGCTTTGCTTCAGTATTAGTTACAGCAACAGAAGTAGTAACCGGTGTTTCAGTACTTGGTTGTGTAAGTGCGGAATCGGTTGCTTTAACTGGGTTTTCAGGTAAAATATCTATACTGTTATCAATTGCAATATTTTCATGCATTTGGTTTGGATTACTTTTACAATGTGTTAAAAATACAATTGCAAAGATGATCAACCATGCGGTGTAAAATATTCTAAGAATTTTTGATAGGTCCATAATATTTGTTTTTTAAATTAATAATGGAAAGAAAATGGTCTTTAAACCGACCATGAAAGGTAAGTACTATCATACTTGCACTCCGGCCGCAAGGCCATTTTCATTTCCACTACTATGTTTTTTCAAGTTTTATGCCACTAATAAGTGTGGCGTTTTGGGAAAATTAGAGCATAAATTCCTCTTCCTGCTAAATATTGTGGAAGAAAATACTTTGCTTAGGATACCTTATCAGCGTATTCGAAAAACTTAAGCTGTAGCTGAGAAGCTGATTCTTTTCGGGTTTTATAACACAATTCCTCACTCTGTGACAAAGATTGTCCGTAAGATGGGATCAGTTCTTTTAATTTTGAATGCCACTGAGGCGAATCTATTTTTGTTTTAAAGCATCTTTTTAAAACGTCAAGCATAACGCCCACTGATGTGGATGCGCCGGGAGAAGCACCCAATAAGGCTGCTATAGAGCCATCTCCCGCGCTTACTATTTCGGTCCCAAATTCCAATACGCCACCTTCATCTTCATCTTTTTTAATTACCTGTACACGTTGTCCGGCAATTTCTAATTCCCAATCATTAATATCACCATACGGTAAATAATCTTTTAATGATTCAATACGGTCCTCAGGCGATTGGCTGGCCTGGCTTATTAAATATTTTGTAAGTGGTATATTGTGAAGGCCAGCAGATAGCATCGGGAAAAGATTATCCAGTTCTAAAGACCCGGCAAGATCCCAATACGATCCGTGTTTTAAAAACTTTGTTGAAAATCCTGCATAAGGACCAAATAATAAGTTCTTTTTTCCATCAATAATGCGTGTGTCTAAATGCGGCACCGACATTGGGGGTGAGCCTACCGAGGCTTTACCGTAAACTTTTGCATAATGTTGTTCGATTATTTTTTCGTTGGTACATCTTAGCCATTGGCCACTAACAGGAAATCCACCATAACCCTCGGCTTCTTCAATATTTGATTTTTCAAGCAAGGGCAATGAGCCACCGCCTGCACCAATAAAAACAAATTTACTTAAGAGATGTGTTTTTTCATCGGTCTTAAGATCTTTAACTGTAACATTCCACGAACCGTTATTTTCTTTTTCAAGATCACGCACCTCGCAGGCCATTTGAATAGTAACACCAGGTAGTGTTTTTAAATGATCAAATAACGCTCTTGTTAAAGCACCAAAATTAATGTCAGTACCAATATCCATATAGGTTGCGGCTACTTCAATTCCAGGGTCACGGCCATCCATTACCAACGGCATCCACTTTTCAAGCTGTGGCCATTTTTCTGAATATACCATTCCTTTAAACAAAGGATTTGCAGTTAAAGCTTTGTAACGTTTCTTTAAATAGAAAACATTTTCGCCACCCCACACAAAACTAATGTGGGGTACATTATTTATGAAAGATTGTGGTGATTTTATGTAACCCTTTTTTACAAGGTAAGCCCAAAAGCCACGGGATAATTCAAATGATTCTGCAATTTTTACAGCTTTCGAAATATCAATGCTCCCGTCCTCTTTTTGAGGTGTATAATTTAATTCGCAAAATGCAGAATGTCCTGTGCCCGCGTTATTCCAGGCATCAGAGCTTTCGCCGGATATAACATCAAGGCGTTCAATAACTTCAATAGTAAGAGATGGTTCTAACTCTTTTAAAAGGATACCAAGAGTGGCGCTCATGATTCCGGAACCTATTAATACTACATCCGGGTTTTTAGAAACTGCATTTGTCATACTTTAAATATCGTAATTTTTATTACGCCAACTATGCAAAAACGATAAATAATCAATTGCTTCGTTCCCATCATTAAAAAAGACGATCGAAATTTATTAAATGTAATTAAAAAACCCTTATCCGTTTTAAGGGATAAGGGTTTTATAGTTTTTAAAAAATTAATTATTGAGAGATCAATCTTCCTGACTGGATCAATTTGTTGTTATCCATGATCTTATAAGAATAAATCCCAGAAGCAAATTCAAGTTTATTGATTATAGTTGTTTCTTTTAAAAGAGATAAGCTTAAAACCAATTCTCCCAGAACATTATAAACAGTTAATACAGCATTTGTATTTTGTAATGTGTTATCTGTTTTGATAGTTAACTGATCGGTAAAAGGATTTGGATAAATTTTAATTGCTGAGTTTTCAAGATCAAACGATCTGATACCAACGGCATTACAATTAGCCGGGAGTGTGTTTGCAATAACAGTAACTGCTGTGGTAGTTAATGCACCATTGGTAGTTAACAATCTACCGTCAATGCTAACACCTGTGTTTATTGCGCCAAGAGCACCGTTATGACAAATGATAGTACCTTTAAATATCGAATAATTATTTATGTTTACAGCGCCTTCAATTTTCCAATATACATTTTTGGCCTGTGCCCCGTTGATCAACATTACTTTTGCATAAGTGCTTGTAGAAAGCGCGCCATTAATTTTGATCACAAATACTGCATTCGCATTTCCCTGTGCATTTAAATAAAGTGAATCGGTAAATACTGTTGCCGCATTTAATAAATAAGTATGCGGTGTTAATACTAAACCATTTCCAAATTGAGCCGGATATAATAATTCTATATCATCTGTTAAAGTATTTAAATAATTGTATGCTACGTTAACATCATTAGCACACTGGGCCGTAGAATTATCAGGAACAAGGTGAATAGTGCCGGTAACCAATGCAGCATTAAAACCTGTAGGTGTTCCACTGTTGCTTCCAATATCGCCGGTAACAGTTGTTACACCGCTATTTGAAACAGCGCCATTACTTGAAAATAAACCATAACAACCTGCAACACCAAGAGTAGGTGCAAGGGGCCCGTTTAATACCGGGCTTCCACAGCCAATAGGTGTGTAAGCAAATACACCATCTGTTGTAACTGCACCAGCGGTAGATAATGCTCTTCCTTCAAGTGTATCACCGGTGTTTATATTTATGGCAGCATTATTGGCAATAACAGTTCCCCGCATTGTTGCGTTTGCTGCCATGCTTACCAAACCTTCTACTTTCCAAAATACATTACAGGCTTTAGCACCATTTGTTAATTTTATTTTAGAAGCAGCATTCATTGAAAGAGGCCCCTGGATTTTAAAAATAAAAACAGCAGATGCATTGTTCTGACCATTCAAAATAAGATCAAGATTTATTGTTGCTGCACTGCCAATAGAATAAACACCGGCATTAAGCGATTGCCCGTTACCTAATAAGGCTGCTGGAAATGAAGTTGGTACTGTAGCGTTTAGTTGATTGTATGCAATTAATAGATCTGCAGCACATTGTGCACTTGCAGGATCACCATCATGCATTACACCATTTACATTGCCAAAGCCTGTGCTTGAGCCATTGTTAGTGCCAACATTTCCGGTTACCTGCGAGATGCCTGAGTTAGTTATTGCACCATTAGTTGAGAATAATACAAAATTTGCTGCAGTGCCTAAAGTTGGCGCCTGCGCAAAAGTAAAGCTTGATAAAGAGCATAGCGATGCCATTGTTACTGTAAATAGTAATTTCATTTTTTTTGTTTTAGATGTAATTTAATTGTTTAGAACAGGGTGTTGGTATTATTTAAATTCAGAAATTATTTTCAGCAATTCTTCTCTCGATCTGCCAAGTTTCATTTCAAGCTTTCCGAATAATTCAGATTCTTTACCATCCACTAAATTCAGATCGCTGTTTATCAGTATTCCGAATTTTAGTTTAAGTTTTTCTCTTGTATCATTCCAGTTTTCTTTTAAGTCTGTTAATTGCATGTTGTTATTTATTTTAAAATATATTATTGGTTAGAAAAGTAATCTTTAACAAAAGCATATTGTTGGTTCTCGGTCATTTTATCCGATTGTCGCACTTCAATTTTTATTTTTTCAAAACTGTGATCTGATTTTAAAGTATTAAACAGTTCTTCCTTTGCATTGGTTGGACCAAAAAGAACAACATTATCATAACCTTTAATGCTCTCCCCTAATTTCTTGTAATATTCAGCTTGCTGATGCTGTTCTTTATTATGCATTACATGTTCACTTTTATTGAGAGCTTCCTCTTTTACCTGATGTGTAAATTTAGAATCAACGGTTTTGTGTTCAACACCATCATTTAAAAATTCAATTAAGTGAGCGCTTGCATGATCCATCCAGACGCCTAATTTTTTTTTGCTTTCCATATTTTTATGTATTAATTATTAGAATTTGTTTTGATGATTAGTGGCATATTTTTTATAGATCATATGCAACGAATCATAATAATCATTAAGCGCAATTAAGTTTAGTGTGTTACTAACGGCATAAGAGATCTTAAAAGGCATTTCACTCATATATTTTAAAAGTTCGGGGTATACTTCTCTTATTTTCATCGTCATTTTTAAAATGTCCGAATTAAGTTCTTTTTCAGTTTTCATAGTAAAGTGTTTAATGATCGTTAATAAGCATCTAAGCGTATGTAAAAAACAAGCTGCATCTTTTGCACTGCAAACTAATACGTGTTTAAAAAGCTTTGAATACTTTTTATAGAATAAAAGTGAGGTATACACTTACTGTGTGAATGACGTGCCAACAACATTTGCCTAAAGATGAGGATAATATACCCCGTTTACTACTCAATACTATAATTACTTATCATTTGGGGGTTTAAATACCCATTTATGTCTCAAATAGCTGGCACTAATATTTCTATGATAAAATAAATTATTTAAGGCGAAATACATTCTCTTTTAAAAATATGAGTACAGGAACCAAAAAATTTATGCTTTCAAAAGGACTTGACGACTTTTTTTTGGGTGTTTACAATGCCTATAAGTTCATAGGTAAATTCTTTAAAGAAGGTTTTAAAGCTCCTTTTCATTTTAGAGAGATCATTAACCAGTGTTACGAAATAGGTATAAAAGCCCTGCCTTTAATTACTTTAACAGGTTTTATTACAGGTATGGTATTTACCAAACAATCACGCCCTTCGTTAGAGACCTTTGGGGCCACTTCCTGGTTGCCTTCGTTAATATCAATTGCTATTCTTCGTGCCCTTGCATCTTTGGTAACTGCGCTTATATGCGCTGGTAAAGTAGGGTCGAGCATTGGCGCCGAGCTTGGCTCCATGCGTGTAACCGAACAAATAGATGCCATGGAGGTTTCGGCCATCAACCCTTTTAAATTTTTAGTCACAACTCGTGTTATTGCCAGTACTATAACGGTTCCGATTTTGGCGCTTTATTGTGGTTTTGTGGCTTTAATGGGCTCTTTTGTAAATATAAACGCGCATGAGTCTACCAGCTTTTTTAGTTTTTTTGAGCATGGCTTCGAAACCATCACCTTTCTGGACATTTTCACCTCGGTAGTTAAATCTATTTTTTTTGGTTTTACAATTGGCATGGTTGGCTGTTATAAAGGCTATAATGCTTCCAGTGGAACAGTTGGTGTTGGCCGTGCCTCTAACCAGGCGGTAGTTCTGTCTATGTTTTTAGTATTTATTGAAGAAGTAGTAATTGTACAGGTTAGTAACTGGATAAGATTATATTAAATGCAAAGCGATAATCATAATGATATAATTGACAGGAGCGATTCGGTAATTTCCATTCGCGGGCTGTATAAATCTTTTGGCCCATTGCATGTTTTAAGAGGTGTAGATCTTGATATACATAAAGGCTAGAACTTTGCAGTGCTTCTGGGATGAAGTGAATAAGCAGACAATCGAACTTATTACCAATCACATGACATGGACTGCCAACACGATTGGCGAGCTTTACAAAAGCCGATGGAACGTCGAAATATTTTTCAGAGATATAAAAC
>JACDED010000062.1 GCA_013816615.1 Bacteroidota bacterium | reverse complement strand
CACATTAAATGATTATATAAACTCAAAGGTTTAGGACTAAAACGACAAAATACTGTCTATGATTTTAAAATTTTTGTCGCGAAACAAAATCAAAAAAAACTTATCGGAGTTTTGCAGCGCTCTCAATAAGTAGTGTATTCATAAAAATACTTTCGCAGCTATTGCAATTCATTTTTAATTTATTTTCTTTTAAGATCTTTCCGTATTCTTTTGAGAACCATTCTTGCTCTATCTTTCTCATGGCGCTGTACTGCGGTTCTTTAAGCTCATAAGATTTTGGAATAGAATCTTTTACCTGTGCCATTGAAGCAAAAGATAAAACCAAAAGCGCAAAGATGATCGAATGTTTTTTCATGAAACTAAGATTACATGTAACCACCCATATTGGTTTTTATTTTCTTCTTTCTCCGCCCGCCACAATCTTTGCGTGTTTTGCAGGATTCAGTTATAAGGCTGAAGAGGATCAGGAAAATAATAAAGTATTTACTAAGGCTTTTCATTATAAAATTATAATAGTAAATATAACAAAAAAAAGCCCCTCATTTCTGAGAGGCTTTTTTTAGAAAAATATAATTAAGCTTTTACGCCTGCCCTGATAATGTTAAGAGCACCACCTGCTTTAAACCACTCAATTTGTTGAGCGTTATAAGTATGATTAGCTTTAATTTCTTCAGAAGTACCATCCGTATGATTTAATATAACGGTTAAGGGTTTGCCGGGAGCAAATTCTGTTAAGCCGGTGATATCAATAAGATCATCTTCCTGAATTTTATCGTAATCTGCTTTATTTAAAAATGTTAAACCTAACATACCTTGTTTTTTAAGGTTTGTTTCGTGAATACGTGCAAATGATTTTACCAATACAGCACGTACACCTAAATGACGAGGCTCCATAGCCGCGTGTTCACGAGATGAACCTTCACCGTAATTCTCATCACCAACAACAATTGATCCAATGCCGTTTGCTTTATAATCACGCTGTACTTTTGGTACCGAATCATAAGCGCCACTTAATTGATTTTTTACAGTATCTGTTTTCTCGTTAAAGAAATTAACTGCACCAATTAACATGTTGTTTGAAATATTATCTAAATGTCCACGGTATTTTAACCATGGGCCGGCCATACTGATATGATCGGTTGTACATTTCCCTTTTGCTTTAATTAATAATTTTAATCCTTTTAAGTTAACGCCTTCCCATGCTGCAAATGGATCTAATAACTGTAAACGATCGCTGGTTGGTGAAACATTTATTGCTACTTTGCTTCCGTCAACTGCAGGAGCCTGGTAACCCGGATCATCAACTGCAAAACCTTTGGTTGGTAATTCATCGCCAGTTGGCGCGTCAAATTTTACTTTCTCACCTTTTTCGTTCGTTAAATAATCGGTTAAAGGATTAAAAGTTAAGTCGCCCGCAATAGCCATTGCTGTTACAATTTCAGGTGAAGCTACAAATGCATACGTGTTTGGATTTCCATCAGCGCGTTTTGCAAAGTTCCTGTTGAAAGAGTGAATGATCGTATTTTTTTCTTGTTTCTCAGCACCCATCCTGTCCCACATGCCAATACAAGGGCCGCAAGCGTTAGTAAATACTTTTGCGCCAATTTGGTCGAACACATCTAAAAATCCATCACGTTTAATTGTGAAACGAATTTGTTCCGATCCCGGATTAATTAAATATTCTGATTTTGATTTTAAATTTTTTGAAGAAACCTGTTTTGCTAAACTCACTGCACGCGAAATATCTTCGTATGAAGAATTAGTACAAGAACCTAATAAACCAACAGAAATTTTAATTGGCCAACCGTTTGCTAAAGCAGCTTCTTTTAATTTTGAAATAGGAGTTGCAAGATCCGGAGTAAATGGTCCGTTTACATGCGGCTCTAATTCTGATAAATTAATTTCAATTACCTGGTCAAAATATTTTTCAGGATCTGCATAAACTTCTTTATCTGCGGTTAAATGTTCTTTTACTGTATCTGCTAAAGCAGCAACATCTGCACGGCCAGTAGCTTTTAAATAACGGCTCATGCTATCATCATAACCAAATGTAGAAGTGGTTGCACCAATTTCTGCACCCATGTTACAAATAGTTCCTTTACCTGTACAACTCATTGATGTAGCGCCTTCACCAAAATATTCAACTACGGCATCAGTACCACCTTTTACAGTTAAAATACCTGCTACTTTCAAGATCACATCTTTTGGAGCTGTCCAACCGTTTAATTTACCGGTTAACTTAACACCAATTAATTTTGGCATTTTTAATTCCCATGCCAAGCCTGCCATTACATCGCAGGCATCAGCACCACCAACACCAATAGCGATCATACCTAAACCACCTGCGTTAACAGTGTGCGAATCAGTACCGATCATCATTCCACCGGGGAAAGCATAATTTTCTAATACAACCTGGTGAATAATACCGGCACCCGGTTTCCAGAAACCGATACCATATTTATTGGCAACAGAGCCTAAAAAATCAAATACTTCTTTACTTTCTTTATTGGCAAATGCAAGATCCTCGTTAGCGCCATTTTTAGCGGTAATTAAGTGATCACAATGTACCGTTGAAGGTACAGCCACTTTAGGGCGGCCCGATTGCATAAATTGTAACAATGCCATTTGTGCAGTAGCATCCTGCATAGCAACTCTATCCGGTGAAAAATCCACATAAGATTTTCCTCTTTCGAAATCGCCGTCTTTTTGATCCGCATGTAAGTGCGAGTATAATATTTTTTCAGTAAGTGTAAGTGGACGGCCAATTAATTTGCGTGCTGCTTCTACTTTTGATGGAAGGTTCTTGTAAACTTCCCTGATCATTTCAATGTCAAATGCCATAGTAAATGTTGTTGAGTTTGTGAATGTTTAAATAGACTTCTAAGTTATATAATTATTGTGAAATTTAAAAGCAAAAACCGGCGTTTTTTTAAATTTGCGCCCATTTTATAAGGCTCTAGGGCACATATGGCTGGTGGTGTGTAAGTTATTGGAATAAAGAATAAACTTAAATATCCTTATTTACACCAATTCCAAATAAGGCAAAGTCATATTTTACCGGGTCGTTCGGGTCAAAATTTCTTAGTACTTCTGTAATTTCTTCAACCGCCTGCCAATCGTTTTGTGTACGTTTTAATAAACCTAAAGTTCGGCTGACATTGCCTGTATGAACATCTAGTGGCAGACAAAGATCTTTTGGCGAAATGCTTTTCCAGATACCAAAATCAACACCTTTTTTATCATGGCGCACCATCCATCTTAAAAACATGCATAATCTTTTTGCGCTCGATTTTTTTGAAGGATCTGAAATATGTTTTTCTGAACGTGATAAATGTTTTGTTTCTAAAAATAAATTACGGAAGCTTACAATTTTATGCTTTAAATTAAGATCACCACTTTCGATCTTATTTTTAAAAGCGGCCTCTAAACCATTGTGATTACTGTAAATATTCTTTAAAGAATTTAAAAAGAAGATACAATCTGTGCCGTTAAAAGTACGATGAACGAATTTTTCAAATGTTTTTAATTCTTTTTTACTATGATCTAAAATAAAATCATGCGGTGCATGATCCATCCATTGCATTAATTTATTTGCATTAGTGATAATTGATTTGCGATTACCCCAGGCTATTGTAGCAGAAAGGAAGGCGGCAATTTCAATATCTTCTTTTTTAGTAAACAGGTGTGGAACAGAGACAGGATCGCTTTCAATAAATGTTCTGTTATTGTATTTTAAATAACTCTCATCTAAAAAATCTTTAATATTTGAAATGCTTTTTTTACTCATGTTTAAAAATCTAGGATGTCACTTCGAGCGGAGTCGAGAAGCATTGATGTGTCTCGACTCCGCTCGACATAACACTAAACCATCATTGCGAGCGATAGCGAAGCAATCTAACACATAGGGGTTTGAGATTGCTTCGTCGTTACCTCCTCGCAAAGACGAACTTCGACATTTTAACCCTTCGCCTGGCAAATTACTGCAATTTATTAATATCCATCTTTTTTAATTTCGGATTTATTCTGTCAATGCCAAGCACAGTTAATATTGTCATAGCGCCACCAAACGCAATTGATGGCACTAATCCCATTAACTTTGCTGCAAAGCCACTTTCAAATGCGCCAATTTCATTACTGCTTCCAACAAAAATATTATTAATAGCGCTAACTCTTCCGCGCATGTTATCGGGTGTCATTAATTGTAAAATACTATGACGTATAACAACACTCACGTTATCAAATGCTCCTGTAAAAAATAACATAGCGCATGCCAACCAGTAATTGGTACTCACAGCAAATAAAATGGTGAATACTCCAAACGCAATTACCGACCATAATAAAGCAACACCTGCTTTTTTTGCAGGAGGATAGGCTACCATAATAAACGCCGAGATAACTGCACCAATAGCGGGTGCAGTTCTTAGCAAGCCATAAGCCTCGGGGCCAAGATGCAATACTTTATCTGTAAATGCAGGAATCAACGCAACAGCGCCGCCAAATAAAACGGCAAAAAGATCTAATGTAATTGCGCTTAAAACCATTTTTTGTTTGAACACAAAATTCAAACCAATCTTCATACTTTCAAAAACAGTTTCTTTTTTCTCGCGTATTTCAGGTGCGCCGCTGTTCTTAATTTGCCATATAAAAAATAATGCAATAATAAAAAAAACAACTTCCAGCAAATGGCAATAGTTAGCGTTTAAAGTATTATTGCTTCCGTATACCAAACCTGCTAAAACGGGGCCAAGTATAGCGCCGGTATGCCATGCGGTGCTATTCCATGTAGCTGAATGTGTGTAGTATTTACGCGGCACTAACTGGCTCATGAATGGATTAGTAACTGCACCTAAAAAAGCGCGTATAATACCAAAGGCAAACACAATTGCAAACAAGGCCATCATACCCATTTCTTTAAACAAATGAATAAGAGGTTCAGAATTTAAATAAAGAAACAAAGCGCCAAGTAATAATAACACTGTACCTGTGATAAGGATCTTTTTTTTATGAAGGATATCTGCAACATGACCACTAAAAAAAGAAGTGATAATAAATGGAATAGCTTCTGTTAAACCAATTAAGCCTAAAATTATTTCTTGTTTTGAGTGCTCGTAATAGATCTGAAGGTAAATGGTACTGAATTGCATTTGAATGGCAAGCGTTAAAAAAAGCCTCACCATAATAAACATGCGAAACTCTTTTATCTTAAATATCTCTAAGGATTCTGATTTTACAAGTGCCATAAACGATTGTTCAAAATTAGTGAAGAAAATTAACAGTTTCTAATAAATAGCCTTCGTAAAGCCAATCAATTTTGTATTTTAGCGTTCCGTGGAAAACAGCCTTAAACATTTAAATATTAAATCTTTATCGGAAGACGATCGCCCGAGAGAAAAGCTGGCAACGCTTGGTCGTCAGAATTTGAGCGATGCCGAGTTAATTGCTATTATTTTGGGCTCGGGCAACAGAAGTGAAACAGCTGTGCAATTGGCTCAACGTATACTTTCTGAAAATGGAAATAACATTAACCATTTAGCTAAATTAAGCCTGGCTGAGCTTAAAAAGTATAAAGGAGTAGGGGAGGCAAAAGCGGTAAATATAGCCGCAGCGTTTGAATTAGGAAGAAGAAGAACAGATACAGAAACAACCCAAAAAGTAAAGATCACATCCAGTAATGTTGCTTACCAGATCTTGCAAAAGCGATTAAGCGATCTGCCGCATGAAGAATTTTGGGTATTGATAATGAACCGTGCCAACCAGGTTATTAAAGAAGAGAATTTAAGTAAAGGTGGCATATCGGGAACCGTTGTGGATATAAGGTTGATCTGCAAATCCGCTATTGAAAATAATGCAAGCGGTATAATTATAGCACATAATCATCCCAGCGGACAAGTAGCGCCAAGCGCAGAAGATAAAACAATTACAAATAAATTAAAAGAGGCTTTAAAAACATTTGAGATACCTTTGCATGATCATTTGATCATTGGTGATCAACAATATTTTAGTTTTGCAGATGAAGGACTATTGTAGAGAAGAGTTAATAGGGAATAGTTATTAGCATGAAAAATTAAATTTAGAATTAAAATGATTAAGATAGTAACTATTATTGGTGCCAGGCCGCAGATCATTAAAGCAGCGGCTTTAAGCAGGGCAATAAAAAATAAATATAGCGGGCAGTTAAAAGAAATTATTGTTCACACAGGGCAACATTACGATGCCAATATGAGCCAGGTGTTTTTTGATGAGCTGGGAATTCCGACGCCGGATTATAATTTAAATGTTGGTAGTGGTGGCCATGGAAGTCAGACAGCTGCCATGATAACAGGCATTGAGGAAATTCTTATAAAAGAAAAGCCAAACGCTATTGTTTTGTATGGCGACACCAATTCTACATTGGCAGGAGCTCTTGCAGCTATTAAAATTCATGTTCCTGTAATTCATATAGAGGCCGGTTTGCGCTCATATAATAAAGCTATGCCTGAAGAGGTTAATCGAATTATGTGTGATCATGTAAGCTCTCTTTTATTTTCACCTACAAAAACAGGATTAAATAATTTACTAAAAGAAGGTTTTAAAAACGATTCGCTTCCCCCATACAATGCTAACAATCCAAAGATCTATCATTGCGGTGATGTTATGTATGATAATAGTTTGTTTTTTAGCGAAGTTGCCGAAACAAAAACAACTATTCTTGAGAAATTAAAATTACAGAAGAATAAATTTATCCTTGCAACTATCCATAGAAATAATAATACAGATGAACCAAAACGTTTAAATGCTTTATTTAGATCGTTGAATGATATTTGTAAAGAAAATAAATTGGATGTTGTTTTACCTCTGCATCCGCGTACTGCAAAATTATTGGAGGTTAATCTTGAAAAGGAATTATATAAAGAAATAAAGAATAATGCACAGTTTAAAATTACGGAGCCCGCTTCTTTTTTAGAAATGGTTTCTTTAGAAAAAAATTGCAAACTGGTAATGACGGATAGTGGCGGTGTACAAAAAGAAGCTTTCTATTTTGAAAAGCCCTGCGTTATTCTTCGTCCCGAAACAGAGTGGGTAGAATTGGTAGAATGCGGCACTGCAATAATTGCTGATGCCAGCGAGGAGAAAATTAAAAACGGTTTTGAAACCTTAATCAAAAAAACGGATCTTAAATTTACCAAGCTTTATGGAGATGGTCATGCTGCCGAATTTATATGTTCTGAAATAATTAAGTATATTTTATAAACCAGAAAAGATCTGAGCAAGGAAGAGATTGGTAAAATTACTTTAAAACAGTTGTCTTATGAGAAAGCGTGTTGGATGGTGATAAAGAATAAACTTTATCCAACACCACCAATAGAATGCATAAAGCAATAAATGCAATTGCCTTTTTAATATTATTGATCTTAAGTCGTTTTAATGCAATATCTGTCATCCTGTAAACCATACGAAATTGGTGCCAACAGGGTTGGGTATTGGGTTTACGGTTCTAAACAGCTTTTTAACAATTTAGCAACACTCAAAATTTACAATTAATTGATTTACAATTGACAATTGCTATAATGCTATATCTCTGAATAAGAAAAATCCTGGTATTCATTACTGAATTACCAGGATTAAATTGTAAATCGTCAATTAAAAAATTGTCAATTCATTAAGCTTCTTTTTTCTCTACCATTCCTTCCGGTTTAGGTAATAAAACTTTACGGCTTAATTTAATTTTTTTAGTTTTAGGATCATCACCAACGTATTTTACTTCAATAACATCACCTTCATTTAAAACACCCTCTAGAGTGTCAATACGTTTCCAATCGTATTCGCTGATGTGTAATAAACCGTCTTTACCCGGCATAATTTCTACAAATGCACCGTAAGGCATAATTGTTTTTACTTTAGCCTGGTAAATATCTCCAACTTCAGGAACTGTTACAATACCTTTAATTCTGTTTTTAGCAGCGGTAACATCTGTAAGGTTAGTTCCAAAAATTTCAACAACACCTGTTTTATCAACTTCAGTAATTACAATTGTAGTATTGGTTGCTTTTTGCATTTCCTGGATAACTTTTCCTCCTGGTCCGATAATAGCACCAATAAATTCGCCTGCAATAACGATTCTTTCAAAACGCGGTGCATGTTCTTTGTAATCTGCACGAGGCTGATCTAATGCTTTAAGCATTTCATTCATTATATGTAAACGGCCTTGTTTAGCTTGTTCCATAGCTTTTTCCATTACTTCGTAGGGTAAGCCATTTACTTTAAGATCCATTTGTACAGCAGTAATACCGTCTTTAGTACCACATACTTTAAAATCCATATCTCCTAAATGATCTTCATCACCTAAAATATCAGATAATATAGCATAATCACCTTTTTCATCAGTAATTAAACCCATTGCAATACCTGCTACCGGTTTTTTAATTTTCACACCTGCATCCATTAACGCCAATGTACCGGCGCAAACAGTTGCCATAGATGACGAACCATTACTTTCTAAAATATCACTTACAACACGGATAGTGTAACCCGTATCCATTGGAACTACTTTTTTCAAAGCGCGCAATGCTAAGTTACCATGCCCAACCTCACGACGGCCAACGCCACGGTTAGGTTTTGCTTCACCAGTACTAAAACCAGGGAAGTTGTAATGCAAAATAAAAGTTTCTTCGCCGCTGTTAAAAGCACCGTCAATTCTTAATTTATCTAATGGCGTACCTAAAGTTACAGTAGTTAATGATTGAGTTTCGCCACGTGTAAATACAGCGCTACCGTGTGGGGTAGGTAAGTAGCCAACTTCAGCCCAGATAGGACGGATGTCAGTAGTTTTACGACCATCCAAACGTACTTTCTCATCTATTGCTAAACGACGAACAGCAACGTATTCAACTTCGTGGTAATATTTATTAATTAAAGCTTCTTTTTCTTTTAATTCTTCAGCAGAATATTGTTTTTTAAATTCTTCTAAAGGGGCTTTGAAATTAGCTTTACGGTTATTTTTGTTTGGATCTAATTTTTTAGCGGCAGCATAAACAGCATCGTAAGTTTCCTTCATTACTTTTGCTTTTAAATCTGCATCATTAGTTTCGTGATTGTATTCACGTTTTGGTTTTAGACCTGCTTTTGTAGCAAACACGGCTACTTCTCTAATTTGAATTTTAATAGCTTCGTGTGCAAATTTAATTGCTTCTAACATTTCTGCTTCGCTCACTTCGGCCATTTCACCTTCAACCATTGCAATATCTGTAGCAGATGCAGCAACGATCATTTCTAATGTATTGCCAACTAATTGAGATTTTGTTGGATTAATAACCAGTTTACCATCAATTTTAGCAACGCGTACTTCGCTAATACCACCATTAAATGGAATATCACTTACTGCAATTGCTGCAGAAGCCGCTAAACCTACTAAAGCATCTGGTAAATTTTCTTTATCTGATGAAATTAATGATAACATTAATTGAGTATCTGCATGATAATCATCCGGAAATTGCGGACGTAAAGCACGATCCACAATACGTGAAATTAAAACCTCATAATCTGATAATTTTGCTTCGCGTTTAAAAAATCCTCCGGGGAAACGACCTGTAGAGGCATATTTTTCCTGGTAATCAACTGTTAATGGTAAAAAATCCACACCGTCTTTTGCATCCTTGTTACTTACAATGGTTGCTAAGATCATGGTATCGCCAAATCTTAATACTACCGATCCATCGGCTTGTTTTGCTAATTTTCCTGTCTCTAATGAGATCATGCGTCCATCGCCGATATCAAAAGTGTGTGTTGTTCCTATTTGTGACATATTTATTTGTTTTTGTGTTCCGACGTTTTCGGAACGGGTTTATATTTTATTTTTTTGTTCTGATAATAAAAAAGGCATTTCGAATGTATTTCGAAATGCCCCCTTTTAATAATTCAAACCCGCAAAATTATTTACGGATATCTAATGTTTTGATGATAGCACGGTAACGCATTAGATCATTTTTCTTTAAATAATCCAATAACGCACGACGTTTACCTACTAAATTCAATAGAGAACGTTGTGTACCAAAATCTTTTTTATTCTTTTTTAAATGACCAGTTAAATGATCTATACGTAGAGTAAATAACGCAATTTGCGATTCTGAGCTTCCTGTGTTTTTTTCAGCTCCTCCGTGTTTTGTGAAAATGTCTTTCTTTACTTGTGATGTTAAATACATTGTAATATTTTTTTTAAGGATACAAAGATAGTATTATTTGATTAAGTACAAAAATTATTTCCTTATTGTTTCACTATTTTAGCCACTTTTATTGCTTTTCCGCTTTCTTTTACATAAATAAAATAAAGTCCCCTGGCCTCATTTTCCATAATAATATTGTTTTTCCCGGCTATAATTGTCTGTTTTTTAACTAATATGCCGGTAACCGAATAAATTTCAACAACCGCATTTTCCCGATTTTCCTTAAGATCGATAACAAATAAGCCGTTTGAAGGGTTTGGATAAATGTTAATTCGATCGTTTGCGATCAAATTCTCAAAAAATCCTGGGCAAACTGGAACATTTACCACAGATGTGGTTGCACAGCCACTAGAAGGGTTGGTAACAGTAACAGTATAATTGCCGGGCATAGTAACCATTATAGTGGGCTGTGTTAATGACGACATAGTTGAAGTGGGAACAGCCGTCCACGAATACGTTAAACCAGTTGTATTACCTGTTACAACCGGATATATTGTAGCGTTTGGCGCCGGACAAGCTATATTAGTGGGAGAAGTTACCTGGGGATAAATGATATTGCTTAATACAATTTTAGTTCCTGTTGCAGTACATCCATTATTCCAATCCTGAACTATCAGTGTATAAGTGCCTGGAGTATTGGCATTATAAATATTAGTACTAGCAAGTGATGCTTGTGGTGCAGGGCCATACCAGGCAAGAGCCATTACAGGTGATGATTGATAAAACACAGGAGGCACATTGCTAACACTCATATTAAATAAAGTAACGCTTGTTGTATTGCAGCTAAGAGATGTTGAGCCTGGTGGACCAATGTTAATTGTAGGGGGAGCGATATTTTGATAAAATGGAATAACTGTTGAGTTTGAGCATGCATTAGAGCCTGTTATTGTTAAAGAATAATTGCCAATAAAAGTACCTGTTGGTATAGTGCTAACTGTAATAGCGCTGGTGGTGGCAGTACCCGGACCTGGGAAAGACCATGCATAGTTAGTTCCCGTATTTGATGCCTGGGCTATAACCGATGTAGTATAGCAGGATAGAGTTTGAGTTGAAACACTAATAGTAGTATTTGGCCCAACAGTATTTTGAAGAACGGTTACCGGAACCTGTGTTTCACAGTTACTGGTCATATCTTTTACAATTACAGTATAAGTACCAGGAAAATTTGCTGGGTAAGTAGACGCTAAACCTAAATTATAAGATGGGCCCATAAAGCCTGGTGGTAAAACTGTATAGGTTACAGGGCCATTTGGCATAGGCGCTGTTTGTACATTGATAATATTAATGCTGCTTACGGTATTCGATCCGCAACCTAAAACAAATTGTGTTGTACTTGTACCAGAAAAAGTGGTAAAAGCTGATAAAGAAGTAACAGTAACTGTTTTACAAGTGCTACAGCCGTTAATATTATCTGTAACACAGGTGGTGTAAACACCCGGTGCTCCCGCAGAAAAAAGTGAAGCGGTTCCGCTACTTATGGCAGCATAGGCAGATGAGTATTGGCTAGACCATGAATGTGTAACATTAGTTAAAGTATTGTTAGTGATGCTGGTAAAAGTTACCGGTCCGCCTGAAGGACAAATAATATTCTGTGTCGTTGGCGTAACCGTTGATGTTGGAGCTGTTGTATTTATACCAATACTATAAACTTGCATAATAGTAAAACTGGTTGGCGCATTCGTGTTATAAGCAGTAACGGTATATGCTCCGGGGCTCGTTATGTTTACATTGTTACCCGATAAAGAAGCGCTTGGGCCAACCCATGTATATGTTAATGGTCCACTAGTGTAATTGCTAACACTTGCCAGTACATTAATAGTTTGTGTGCTACAAGTAATACTATTTGAGCCTGTAACATTTGTAAAAGTTAATGCCGGCGCTTGTGCGTTTATTGATATTGAAAAAATAAATGCAGCTATAAAAAATAAAAGTTTTTTCATGGAATAATTTTTCTTGTGTAAATGTACAATTTAGATCAAAGTAAATAAATATTTGCTGTGATTAGCTGATTTCGCTTTATATCTGGTAAAAAAAAGTCTCCTTTTTGAGGAGACTTTTAAAGTAAGAATAAACTGTATTTAATTATTTTTTTGCGTCTGCTAAAAATTGCGCTAAGCCGCTATCCGTTAATGGATGTTTTAATAAAGCTGTAATTGCGCTTAATGGAGCAGTAATAACATCTGCACCAATTTTCGCACACTCAATAATATGCATTGGGTGACGAACACTTGCTGCTAAAATTTCAGTTTCATATCCGTAATTGTCATAAATAATACGAATATCTTCGATCAGTTTTAATCCGTCTGTACTTACATCATCTAATCTTCCAATAAAAGGCGACATATATGTTGCGCCTGCTTTAGCTGCTAACAAAGCTTGTCCTGCAGAAAAAACCAATGTGCAATTTGTTTTGATACCTTGCTCGGTAAAATATTTAATGGCTTTGATACCATCTTTTATCATCGGAATTTTTACAACAATGCGTGGATGTAATTTTGCCAACGCTTCACCTTCTTTTACCATTCCGTCAAAATCGGTAGAAATAACTTCTGCACTTACATCGCCTGTAACAATGTCACAAATATCAACGTAGTGTTTTAAAATATTTTCCTGGCCCTTAATGCCTTCTTTTGCCATTAATGACGGATTAGTAGTTACACCATCCAAAACACCAAGGTCTTGTGCTTCCTTAATTTGAGCCAGGTTGGCTGTATCAATAAAAAATTTCATATCTCTGTTTTTGTTTTTTGCAGCGATAAAGATAAGCGATCGATGGAAGGTTTTTTTAAAATTGTATCAACAAATTAGATGCTTTGCGAACAAAGCCAGGCCGTGCTCCAGGCACTTTGAAAATTAAACCCCCCGGTTATACCATCAATATTTAAAACCTCGCCGCAAAAAAACAGATCCGGAACCAGTTTACTTTGCATGGTTTTAAAATCTATCTCTTTTAAATTAACACCGCCGCAGGTAACAAATTCTTCTTTAAAAGTAGTTTTGCCTTCCATTTTATAAATACTGTTGCAAAGATTTTCGATTAATTTATTTAATTGTTTGTTGCTTATCTCCGCCCAGGGCTTAGTGTTATCAATATCTGAGGCAGAACATAAAAATTCCCATAATCTTTTTGGCAGATCAAATTTAGGATTTGTATGTGGTAGGGCTTTGTGTTTTTCTTTTTGAATTCTTTTTAATTCCAATTCAGCTTCATTTGGTTTTAATGGAAAAATCCAATTCACAAAAATGGTGGAATTATAATTGAGCGTATAAAATTCTTTTGCTGCAAAAGCCGAAAGCTTTAATACTGCCGGCCCACTAAGGCCCCAGTGAGTGATCAAAACCGGACCGTTATAATTTAATTTACTATTAGCGATCTTAACCAAAGCATTTTGTACGCTAATACCTTGCAATTCTTTTTTAATAGTTTCGTTTGGGAGATTTAAAGTGAACAAGCTTGGAATTGGCTCGTCAATTGTATGCCCAAGATCTTTTATGATCTGATATGCTGAGGTTTTGTTATGACCGCCCAAGGCGCAAATAATTGTATCTGCATTCAGATCATTATTATTTGTTTTAAGTAAAAAACGGTTTTCCTTTTTTTGAATGGAAAGAACTTCACATTGTGTTTTTATTTCAATATTTAATTGAGAAGTTAATTTTAAAAAGCAATCAATGATCGTTTGACTATCGTTAGAGTAGGGGAACATCCTGCCATCCTCTTCTGTCCTTAAAATTACGCCCTGTTGCTTAAACCAACCGATCGTATCCTGAACACTGAATTTTGAGAACACTTGTTGTAACTCTTTATTACCACGTGGATAATTTTTTACCAATTCAGAATTTTCAAAACAGTGGTGAGTAACATTGCAGCGCCCGCCACCCGATACTTTTACTTTTGATAAAAGCTTATTTGTTTTTTCTAAAATAGAAATTTTATAATCCCGGTTTTTAACAGCCAGATTAATAGCTGCAAAAAAACCTGCGGCGCCACCGCCAATAATAACAATATGTTTTTTTGTACTGATAATTTATTTTTTCTTTTTTCTTCCGTAAATTAAAAATAAAAGTACAGGCAAAACAAAGATGTCTGCCAGTACGGCAATGATAACTGTAATGCAAATTAAGAAACCAAAATAAAATGTGCTCTGAAAGTCGCTGATCATAAGGGTCATAAAGCCGCCTAATAAAATAAATGTGGTTAAAATAATAGGTTTACCCGTTTCAAAATAAGTACGTTTAAAGGCATACATTAAACTTTTGCCGTAACCTAATTCTATTTTTAATCGCGAGATAAAATGTATGGTATCATCTGTTGCAATTCCAAAAGCGATACTAAACACCAATGAAGTTGCGGCTTTTAATTCAATGCCTGCAAAACCCATAATACCGCCAATAATAATTAAAGGAATAACGTTTGGTAAAATAAAAACCAAAACCATGCGCCAGCTGCGGTGTAAGAAAAAAGTCAGTAAGCCAATAACGATCAACGAAAACACAAAGCCTTGTGTCATGTTATTTACCATGTATTCGTTATTACGATCTATTAAATGCGCAGCACCTGTAATTTCAAATTGTAATAAATTGTTATTAATGTTTTTATCAATAAATGCAATGAGGTTTAAATTATGCTGGGTGGCTTTTAAGCTTCCCATATCCCTGATCTTTGCGCTGATTCTTGTTTTCAGGCCATCTGTTGTTATTAAGCGTTTTACGTCTTTATTTTTTTTGTTGCTTTGTAATTGTTTTGAAATGGGTTCGTAATCATCTTTAGCAGGAAACTTTAAACTAAAATCGTTATTTGAATTCTGGTAAATCGATCTTACCAAACTGGCAGGCGATAATAAAAAACCGGCATCATATTCTTTACGAATAAACTCATCTACTTTATTTAACTCTGTAATTACCTCATAATCCCAAACGCTTTTATTCTTATCTTTTATAGTAATCAGCATTTCAAACGGCCTTACACCGCTATAGTACTTATCAAAAAAATCAAAGTCCTGTTTTATTTTTACTTTATTACTGAGGTCTTCCAATAAGATATTATTTACCTTTATTTTAAAAATACCTACTACCGATAAAATAAGAATGATACTTGTACTAATTAGAATTGTTTTTTGATTCCTGAAGATCCAGAATAAGCCGGTACGCATTAGATTGTACGTACGATTATTAGTGCCGTGTACCGTAACCAGTTTTTTTGGCGTGAAAAAATAAAGTAAAGCCGGCAATAAAGTATAGGTTAAAATAAAAGCAATAGTTACGCCAACCGAAGTGTAAATTCCAAATTCTTTAATAGGTTTTATGCTTGAAAAAAGTAATGATAAAAAGCCAACAACTGTTGTAAGTAAAGTTAAGAAGGTTGGAAATCCAACTTCTTTTAATATTAAAGGATAGATCTTTTCTCTGGCAGTTCCTTTGGAAATTTCTTCAAAATATTTTGAGAAAAAATGCACTACATCACTCATGCCGGCAATAAATATCATAGTTGGTAACATGGCGGTCATAATATCTATTGATTTGCCGCAAAGTTTCATAACACCAAGCGTCCATAAAATAGAAATAAGCACAATTACAACAGGAACAACAATGCCATAAATACTTCTGAAACTAAACCATAAAAAGACAACAATAACAACAAATGAAAGGCAAATAAAAATAATAAATTCTTTTTGCAGATTTTTTAAATAAACAGTCTGAGCAAAGATCCTGCCTACAAAATGAATATCGTCGAACTTAAAATTTTTGAGTGTTGTTTCAATACCATTAGCTAAAGAGTCGCTTTTGTTTTTTGTAAGAATATCGTCTGTTTTAATATAAATACTAACCGATCTGGCATTGATAGGAAAGAAAGAGCCTACCAGGTGTGGTGATTGATAAATAGCAACACTGTCATCCTTGTACAAGCTTTCGTCATTAAAATGCATTACACTGGTTTGTATAGGTACAAGGCCGCCAAGCGAAAGCGTTTTTAAATTTGTGGGCGATGTAACACGTTGAACGTAACGCAACCGTGATAATTCATTCGTTAAACTATCTACTTTTAATAAAAAATCTTTCTTAAAAATACCCGCTTTATTTTCTACGGCAACAAGGGCAAATTCATTATCGTATTCAAAGGTTTTGCGGTAGTTATTGTATACTTCTAGTTCATGATCTTCGTTAGGAAAAAAGGCTTCAAAATCATAATCGAATTTAATATGCTGAAGCTTGTAAACACAAAAAAATGAGAATACAAGAACAAAGACAATTATTATTAAATTATATGTTTTTTGAGTTCTGATAGATCGTAAATTTACACACTTTCAATAAATAAAAACTTATATTTGAATCTTCTTTAATTAAAGTTTAACATTCAATAATAAATCAATAAAATATGCCAAAAGGAATTTATAGAATCCCGACACCGGTAAATGAGCCGATAAAAAGTTATGCTTCAGGAAGCGCTGAACGTAAGGAATTACAAGCGATGTTGAAGGAACTACGTAGTAAAGAAATGGATATACCAATGTATATTGGAAGTGAAGAGGTACGTGGAACCGCAAAGGTACGCATAGCGCCACCACACGATCATAAGCACACCTTAGGGCATTTTTATAAAAGTGAAAAGCAACACGTTGAACAGGCTATTGTGGCTGCTTTAGCTGCAAAAGAAAAATGGCAAAACCTTAGCTGGGAGCACCGCGCAAGCATTTTCTTAAAAGCAGCCGAATTAATTGCAGGTCCATACCGCGCTAAATTAAACGCTGCTACCATGTTAGGCCAAAGTAAAAATGCTTTCCAGGCTGAGATAGATAGCGCTTGTGAGATCATTGACTTTTTAAGATTTAACGTTCATTATATGATGGAGATCTACACTGAGCAACCTATTTCAGGGCCCGGTGTATGGAACAGATTAGAGTGGAGGCCTTTAGAAGGATTTATTTACGCCTTAACACCATTTAATTTTACAGCCATTGCAGGAAATTTACCTACAAGTTGTGCTATGATGGGTAATGTTGTTGTTTGGAAACCAAGTAACACACAGGTTTATAGCGCTAACGTTTTAATGGAAGTGTTTAAACAAGCGGGTGTACCGGATGGCGTAATTAATTTAATTTACCCAAGCGGGCCTGATGCTGCGGAAGTTGTGTTCAATCATAAAGATTTTGCAGGGATACATTTTACAGGAAGCACAGAAGTGTTTCAAAACATCTGGCAAACTATTGGCAACAATATTCACAAATACCGTTCGTATCCGCGCATTGTTGGTGAAACAGGCGGTAAAGATTTTATCATGGCACACAAATCTGCTGATGCTAAAGTGTTATCGGTTGCTATTGCGCGAGGTGCCTTCGAATACCAAGGACAAAAATGCTCTGCGGCTTCACGTGCTTACGTTCCATCAAATTTATGGAATGAAGTAAAAACGTATTTGGTTACAGATCTTAAGTCTATGAAAATGGGGCCAACTGAAGATTTTACCAATTTTATTAATGCGGTAATTGACGAGAAGAGCTTTGATAAACTTGCTAAATATATTGATGCTGCAAAAAAAGACAGCAATGTTGAAATTATTGCCGGTGGAAATTACGATAAGAGCAAGGGTTATTTTATTGAGCCAACTATTATTGTTACAAAAGATCCTAAATATGTAACCATGTGCGAAGAGTTATTTGGCCCGGTGTTAACGCTTTACGTTTATGATGAAAATAAATTTGAAGAAACATTAGAGATCGTTGACAGTACTTCTATTTACGCATTAACAGGTGCTATTTTGTCGCAAGACCGTTATGCTATTGAATTGGCAACTAAAAAATTAAGCAACGCGGCAGGTAATTTTTATATTAACGATAAATGTACCGGTGCAGTAGTAGGCCAGCAACCCTTTGGTGGTGCACGCGGAAGCGGAACCAATGATAAAGCGGGCGCTAAAATTAATTTATTGCGTTGGGTATCTCCACGTACAATTAAAGAAACATTTACACCGCCAACAGATTATAAATATCCATTCTTACAGGCAGATTAATATTCTGATAAAAATGAAAAGGCAAGATGATCTCTTGCCTTTTTTGTTAATGATCTTTTTGAAATAACAGGCTAATTTTTAACAACGATAATACTGTATAGCTTTACGTTAATAATTAAAAACCACTATTTAATACAATTTCATCAGTTATTTATAATTTAATCTGTACTTTTCTCAAATAAATGAACAAGGTCATTAAGCGTATTTACTCCATATTATTTATTTTTTTAGCTAATTTTTTCTTTGGTCAAAATTATCTTGATACACTTTCATCTAAAATAAGCGAAGCTAAAAATGATAGTATTAAATTGGTATATACTATAAGGCTTCTTTAGCTAAAGAAAAATTAAGTAACAAGCAATGCGATTCGTTAAACGATCTTGTACTAAAAACCGGAAAAAATTCAGCAGATAAAAGACTGTTTGCTTATGCGCTTTATAAACAAGGTTATTATCACAATAATCGTGGCGAAAATGCTAAGGCAATTGAGAAATATTTTCTGGCACTTAAAGAAGCTGAAAAAGTTAATAACCTTTACGTGCGTATAATATCGCATAATAGAATTGGCTCTGTTTATTCTGATGAAAAAAATATAAAAGGAGCAGTAAGGCAATATCATTATTCTATTCCTTTAGCGCGTATGATAGGGGATAGTAATGACCTTGCGGACGCATACTCTAATTTGGGCACCCTTTATAATAATACTAAACTTTTTGATTCTTCTTTATTTTATCATTTCAAAGCCCTTGATATAAGAATACTACAAGCGAATAAAAAAAATATTGCAATTACATATAACGGTATTGGCTTAACTTATAAGAGCCATAAAGAATACGATAAAGCAATTGATTTTCTTAAAAAAAGTCTTGCTATGAGAATAGAAATAAAAGACAAGAAAGGAGAAGCGGGTTCAAAAATAAATATTGGTAACGTTTTTAATTTAAAAAAAGATTACAATAAAGCGCTGGAATATTTAATAGATGGTACTAACCTGGCTTATAAAAATAAATATGGCGATTTTTATTGTAACGGTTTACTTGGAATAAAAAATTCGTATTCAATAGCAAAAAGATGGAAAGAATGTACACTGGCCTGGGATAAATATAAGAATGCAACAGATTCGGTAAAAGGAGAAAAAATAAAAAAAGATATTCTTGAATTGGAAGCAAAATATGATAGCGATAAAAAAGATGCAGGTTTAAAGCTACAGGAAGAACAAATAAAATCTAAAATTGCAGAAAACACAAAACAAAGGATCTTAATTATAGCTTCTGTAATTGCTTTGTTAATGGCACTTATTGCTGTGTTTTTTATTTACAGAAGCTTCAGGTTAAACAAAAGAAATGCAATTCAACTTGCATTTAAAAATCATTTGATCGAAGAAAAAAATAAAGAAATTACCGATAGTATTAATTATGCAAGATTAATTCAACAAAGTTTATTAGCATCGCAAACTATGCTCAATGAAAATTTGAAAGAGCATTTTATTTTATACAAGCCAAAAGATATAGTAAGCGGCGATTTTTATTGGGCTGCCGAAACCAATAACGGTTTTTTATTGGCATGTGTGGATTGTACAGGGCATGGGGTTCCCGGAGCTTTTATGAGCTTGATTGGAAAAGAAAACCTGGATAAAGCAATTGTTTCAAGTAGCAGTCCTAAACAAATATTAAGTGAATTAAATAAAGGTGTAAAACGCTCGTTGAATCAAAATAGTGGTAATGGTAACCGTGATGGAATGGATGCGGCAATTATTAGAATTGAAAAGCAGGGGGATGGCATGTCAAAAGTGTTTTATTCAGGTGCAAATCGACCGTTAATGATCATTAAAAAAGGAAGTAATACAGTTGAAGAAATAAAAGCAACTAAACAAGCTATTGGAGGCTTTACAAGTGATGAGCAGGAATTTGAAGAACATGAATTAATATTGGAGGGCGGAGACTCTCTTTTTCTTTCAACTGATGGATATGCCGATCAGTTTGGTAGTGAGAAAAATAAAAAAATGACCACCAAACGGTTTAAGGAGCTTTTAATTTCGTTACAAAATTTAAACTCCGCACAACAAAAAACCAGGCTTGAAGAATTCTTTAATACCTGGAAAGGTAAGAACGAACAGTTAGATGACCTATTAGTAATGGGTATCAGGATCTAATTGTTAAAATGCCCGCAATTAGGGGAAACTTTACCTCAAAAAGTTGTATCTAAACTTCTAAATTATTATGTTAGCTAAATAATTAGCAAAACCACACAAAATATGAAATTAAAATTACCCTTAATTGCTGCAGCTTTTTGCCTTTCCTATGGCACAAACGCTCAAACGGGCAAAATAGCTTTAAAAAGTACTGCTGTTTTGCCTCAGGAAAACAATGTTAACATTACCAAAAGAACTTGCGGAACTGAACAGCCAACAGCTGCATGGGATGCATGGTTCAATCAGGAAGTTGAAAAATTTAAAGCTGCTCAAACTGCTGGCAAAACTCAGGCCCTTAACTACACAATTCCTGTAATTGTGCACGTAATTCACGGTGGACAAGCAGTTGGAACATTTCCAAATCTCGCACAAGGTCAAATTAATTCACAAATAACTGTATTGAACCAGGATTTTAGCGGTACGGGTTTAAATGTAGCTAACTGTCCTCCTGTTTTTTCTTCGTTGGTTTCAAACACTGGTGTTTCGTTTTGTCTTGCGCAAAAAGATCCAAATGGTGTAACGCTTGCAGAACCGGGAATTCAAAGGATAAATTATACTACAATGGGATGGAATAATCCAGCGGGCGCAGCTTACAACACGCCTTCAACTTTTCAAGCCTATGTAAATGGTACTATTAAACCAGCTAGTATCTGGGATCCTACGCGTTACATGAATATTTGGGTTACTGATGAAAATTCAAATACAGGCCTATTAGGATATGCTACATTTCCTGCGGGTACAACCTTAACAGGTTTATCAAGTCTTGGCACTGCAAGTACAGATGGTTTATGGTGTTGGGCTGCTTCATTCGGTTCAAATTCAATTTTCCCTGGTGGAACATATGCAGCACCTTATAACAAAGGCAGAACTGCAACTCACGAAATTGGACACTGGGTTGGTTTACGCCACATTTGGGGTGATGATGGTACTGCTTGTACAGGATCTGATTTTTGTACGGATACACCTAACCAGGCAGATGAGAATTATGGTTGCCCTAACTTTGCAACTAACATTTCTTGTAGCAATGCCGGTGATATGGCTATGAATTTTATGGATTATACGGATGATGCGTGTATGTATATGTTCACGAACGATCAAAACCTACGTATTCAAACAGCAATGAGTCAGGGTACTTACCGTAGCCAGTTAAGCACAAGTGCCGCTACATTATGTACAATTTCTCCTGCTACACCAACAGCAGCTTTTGCTATGGCTACTACAGGTTGTATTGGTACAGGTGTAACTGTTACTAATCAAACAAACGGAACACCACCTCCAACTTATGTATGGACTTCAAGCCCTGCAACAGGTGTTTCTTTTAGCCCAAACAATACTGCTACGGCACCAACAATTAACTTTACAACTCCTGGAACCTATAGTATTTCAGTTGCTGCTACCAATTCTCTTGGTACTAGTTCAGTTGGGCATACTATAACAATTGCAAACTGCGCTGCATTGTGTGCAGATACAATTACTAACGTTTCGCCAACCGGTACTCTTTTAGTTGGTGCCGCAGGGTCAGACACTTCCACTCCTGGTTGCAGTCCTAAAGCAGGATACATCATGGGTTCTAACTGTTATGATGATAAAGAAAAAGCAGAATTTTTCCCTTTAAGTTTATATAGCTCAATGACATCTCCTCAAATTAAGAGTGTACTTGTTATTTTCTATAAAGAAGGAACTAAAGGTACAACCGGTTCAAGCACGGCCCCGGTTAATTTAAAATTATATAACGGAACAATGGCTGGTGGCCCTACAGGTACAGCATCTCCATTCGGCCAAGTAAATGCTACAATGGCAAATATTACTGCTGTTACTGCAACTAACTCGGTTACTTATGTTGGAGCACAACCAATTGTTTACACTAATCCGATCTTAAGACCATACAGATATTTATTGGCTTCGCCGGTAAACGCGCCTGCAACTAATGGGTTCTTTGCTTCAATTACGGTTCCTACAGCGGCTGGTGATACAGCAGTTATTATGGATGATGCAAGTGTTGCGGCAGGGTCAAATTGGGAATTATGGAGCGATAACACGTGGCACAGTATTTCTGTTGCTTGGGGTGGTTACGATGCAAGTATGGCTATATTGCCAGAAATGCAATGTGCCGTAACAGGTATCAACAAAAACTCTGTATTAGATGCTAACGTTAGCTTACATCCAAACCCTTCAACAGGGATGGTTAACATTATTGCAACGTTACCAAACTCTCAAAATTTAGAAATAACTGTTCATAACTCATTAGGCCAGGTGATTTCAACCACTCAGCACTCAGGTGTTACGAGCAATGTATTTAACATGGATCTTACAAATTATTCAAACGGTATTTACTTTGTAACCATTAATAATGGTGAAGAGAAGATCGTTAAGCGTTTAATTTTAAATAAATAAAATTTTTGAGCTACTTTTTAAAAGGCCCCAATTTTGGGGCCTTTTTTATTAATACTCCATTGTTCAATTCAATAAACACTGCTATTGTTAAAAAAATAAAACTATTAAAACAAAATACCCTCTTAATAGCTTTATTTTTGAGATGTACAATGGCAGCAGCAAAACGACAAACGGAAATGAGCTTAAAGGAGGTAATTGCCTTAATTACATTATTGGATGATCCGGATGAAGTAATTTATGACCAGGTTAAAGACAGGTTTGTTGTGCTTGGGCCGCCCGCTATCCCTCATTTAGAGACTGCCTGGGAAAATAGCTTTGATGCTATTATGCAAAAACGAATTGAAACTATTATTCATACCATTCAATTTGAAACCCTTCAAAAAGCTTTAAAAAACTGGGCTAGGAATGATCAGGACGATCTTTTAAAAGGAGTTTTAATATTAGCAAGATACCAGTATCCTGATCTTGATGAAAATAAAATAAGAAAACAACTTGCTACTATTAGGCAAGATGTATGGTTAGAACTACACGAAGACCTTACAGCACTCGAAAAAGTAAAGATCATTAATCACATTTTATTTGAAGTACACCAATTCAGTGGCAATATTACCAATTATCACGCGCCACAAAACTCATTCTTAAATAATGTGTTGGAAAGTAAAAAAGGAAATCCTTTACTGCTTAGCGTTGTTTACCTTTTAATATGTAATGAATTAAAAATACCTGTATATGGTATTAACCTGCCGCAGCATTTTGTATTAGCTTATTTGAACGAAGACGCCAATTTAATAGATGTAAATAATAAAACACTTTCAAATAATATTTTATTTTACATCAACCCATTCAGCAAAGGTTTATTGTTCAATCAAAAAGACATTGATCAGTTTTTAAAACAATTAAATCTTGATCTTGAACCAAAATATTATTTGCCTTGCAGCAATATTGATATTATTAAACGCTGCATAAATAACCTTATTTTTTCTTACGAAAAGTTAGGTTATATTGAGAAAGTAGAGGAGTTAAAGGGCCTTGACTCACAATTATAAGGCTTTCACTCAATCTTCAAAAAAAATGTTATTATTGTTTTATTTCTATAAAAATTCGTTTACCTTTAATTAAAATTTAAAAGTCATGAAAAAAATATTATTAACTCTTTCATTTGTTGCATTATTTACTGTTGTAACTAAAGCACAAGAACCGGTAAAAAATAAATCTACTAAAAAAGAAGTAGTTAATGCGGATGGCACAACTTCAATGGTGGAAGAAACTCCAACAACTCAACCAACTAAAAAAGAAGAGCCGAAAAAATCAGGTACAAGAATGGCAATTAACCAAAAAGGTACTGCCGGAACAAATGACACTAAAAAAACGGCTGTTAAAGAAGAAAAAGCTGAATCTACTACAAGTCCAACAGGCCCAACTAAGCCTCACTAATATTTTTTCATAATAATAAAAAAGCCCTGCAAATTGCGGGGCTTTTTTTATTTAAAATAGTTTATTAAGATTTTTTTCTTTGATTTATTTCATCGCGGATCTTTGAGGCCAATTCGTATTGCTCTTCATCAAGTGCGGTTTGTAGCAAATTCTTTAACTCTTCAGTGCTTTTTTCTTTATAATCATCTGAACCTAAAGATACAGGCGTTTCTGATAATTCAGCAACCTGTTCGCTTTCTTCATTTACAGTAGTGGGTTCATCATCTAAAACAATACCTGCACTTTTTAATATAAATTCGTAAGTAGAGATGGGGCACTTGAATCTAACAGCAATAGCAATGGCATCGCTGGTGCGGGCATCTATTTCCACTTCTTTTGTACCATCGTTACACAATAATTTTGCGTAAAAAATGCCTTCAACAAGATTATAGATCAATACCTCGCTTATAGTAATATCAAAGGTTTGAGAGAACGTTTTAAAAAGGTCGTGCGTTAAAGGCCTGCTGGGACTCATTTTTTCAAGTTCAATAGCAATTGCCTGGGCTTCAAAACCGCCAATAATAATGGGTAATCTGCGGCTACCTGTCGTTTCTCCCAACACCAGTGCATAAGCACCACTTTGTGTTTGGCTATAGGATAAACCTACTATTTCTAAACGGACTTTCTTCATCAAGAACTTGTTGATTCTAATTTAAGAATAAAATTTTATTTAATTCTGATTTGCCTTAAATTTTTTAACGGCCTCAGTTAATTTAGGAAGAATACTAAAAGCGTCTCCAATAACACCATAATCGGCTGATTTAAAGAAAGGCGCCTCTTTATCGTTATTGATCACCACAATAGTTTTACTGCCATTTACACCTGCTAAATGCTGAATTGCACCCGAAATACCAATAGCAATGTATAAATTAGGGCGAATAGCAACACCGGTTTGCCCAACGTGCTCATGATGTGGTCTCCAGTGCATATCGGCAACGGGGCGAGAGCAAGCTGTTGTAGCACCCAATGCATTAGCAAGATCTTCAACAATTTTCCAGTTCTCAGGGCCTTTTAGGCCACGGCCTGCACTAACAACAAGTTCTGCTTCCGGTAAAGGAATAGCGCCACCCACATCGTTAGATTTGGTTTCTTTTATAACAATTTTAGATACAACCGCAGAAAGATCTGCGTTAAAATCTGCCACCGTAGCTTTGATATCGCCCAATTTAACAGGAAAACTGTTTGGTAATAACGAAATAACTTTCATATCGCTTGTAATACTGTAAACAGCTGTAGCTTTTCCTGAAAAAACATTTTTCTTCACTTCAAAGCTTCCATCAT
>JACDED010000061.1:18113-25692 GCA_013816615.1 Bacteroidota bacterium | reverse complement strand
CCACATGGCTTGTGCGTGTTTATTATCAAAATATAATTCAAAACCACCAGCACCTGTGTACCCAGTGTTGCTAATAACAATATTATCAATGCCGTTAAATTTGCCTTTTACAAAGGAGTAATAAGGTATATCAGCTAATTTAATGTCCGTTAATTTTTGAAGCGCATCCATAGCTTTTGGTCCTTGAACGGCTAGTAAAGAAGTATCTTCAGAGATGTTCTTCATATCAACACCCCAGGTATCGTGCTTTTTGATCCAGTTCCAATCTTTTTCAATGTTGCTTGCATTCACAACCAATAAATAGCTTTGAGAATCAATTCTGTAAACCAAAAGATCATCTACAATTCCACCATCAGCATTAGGCAAGCATGAATACTGCGCTTTACCATCAGTTAAAACAGCAGCGTCGTTACTGGTTACTTTTTGAATAAGGTCTAAAGCATGCGGACCTTTTAAAATAAATTCGCCCATATGGCTAACATCAAAAACACCAACGCCATTTCGCACAGTAGCATGTTCTTCATTTAAACCGGCATAAGATACCGGCATATTATATCCTGCAAAAGGCACCATCTTTGCCCCTAAGGCAACGTGCGTATCTGTTAAAGCTGTTGATTTCATAGTATTTAGAGATTCTATCATTTATATGAGGGACTAAATGTAAACAAAAATGCATAAAAAAGTATTTATTTTAAAATAAAAAAGCCCCTCCAAAAAATGGAAGGGCTTAAATATATTTACTTTTATTTAATCTACATTTTCAATAACTAAAGCGCTGGCGCCACCGCCGCCATTACAAATTCCGGCTGCACCATATTTTGCTTTGTTTTGTTTTAATACGTTTAAAAGCGTAACAATAATACGCGCACCACTAGCTCCTAAAGGATGGCCAAGTGAAACTGCGCCACCATTAACATTTACTTTTGATGCATCTAAATTCATCATTTTAATGTTTGCTAAACCCACAACGCTAAATGCTTCGTTCAATTCAAAATAATTGATATCGCCCATTTTTAAACCTGCTTTTTCAACCGCTTTTGGTACTGCTAGGCTTGGAGTTGTTGTAAACCATTCAGGTGCTTGTTCTGCATCTGCAAAACCTTTAATTTTTGCAAGCGGCTTAATACCTAAAGCATCTGCTTTTTCTTTGCTCATTAAAACAACTGCTGCTGCACCATCATTCATGCTACTTGCATTAGCGGCAGTTACAGTTCCATCTTTTTGAAACACTGGTTTTAAAGTCGGGATCTTATCAAAAATTACATTTTTATATTCTTCATCTTCTGCAAATTCAACATCCCCTTTTTTTGTTTTTACAGTTACAGGAACTACTTCGTCTTTAAATTTACCTGCACTCCATGCTGCTGCCGAACGTTTGTAAGATTCAATTGCAAATGCATCTTGTTCTTCGCGGGAAAATTTATGATCTTTTGCGCAAAGTTCAGCACAATTACCCATTGGAAAATTACCATAAACATCTGTTAAACCGTCTTTAGCCAAACCATCAATTAATTTTGCATCGCCATATTTTGAACCCCAACGTGTACTGTCAGAGTAAAAAGGAACAGCGCTCATGTTTTCCATACCACCTGCAACAACAATATCGTTATCACCAAGCATAATACTTTGCGCCGCAAGCATAATAGATTTCATACCGCTGGCACAAACTTTATTTACTGTTGTGCAGATTACTCCATCAGGCAAACCTGCAAACTTAGCCGCCTGGCGGGCCGGAGCCTGACCGAGATTACCCTGTAATACAGAGCCCATATACACTTCATTCACTAATTTAGGATCTAAATTAATTTTTGCCAATGCGCCTTTAATTGCTGTAGCGCCTAATTGCGTTGCCGATACACCGGCTAAAGTACCACCAAAAGAACCCATTGCAGTTCTTACAGCAGAAACTATATATACTTCTTTCATCTTATTTAATCGTTTTAGTTTTTTTGAACGGGCCTAAATTAGCATTTTAATTATAAGAATTACGTTAAATGTTGTAAACAGTTTTTAAAGGATTTTTAAGTACTTTCGTCGATGATAAATGATGCAGGGAACAGTAATAAAATCAACAGGCAGCAACTATTTAGTTAAAGTAAACGACGCCATACATTTATGTCGTTTAAAGGGCAAAATAAGGATGGAAGGCAGAAAGACCACCAACCCAATTGCTGTTGGCGATCTTGTAGATATTGAACTGGAAGATAATGATGAAGCAAATATTATAAAAATTCATCCACGCAGAAATTATATCATTCGTAAATCAATTAACCTGAGTAAACAGGCGCAAATTTTAGCCAGTAATTTAGACCAGGCTGTTTTAATTGCCACTTTGGTTTCGCCAAGAACGAGTTTGGGATTTATTGATCGTTTTTTAATTACGGCAGAAGCCTACCGCATTCCTGCAAAAATTATTTTTAATAAATGTGATCTGCTGAATGAAGAACTTTTAGAAATTCAAAAACAAACCATTGAAATTTATACAAAAGTTGGTTACGACTGTTTTGAAGTAAGTAGTTATGATCCAAAACAAATTGAAAAGCTGCAAAATATATTTAAAGATAAAACTACTTTAATTGCCGGCCACTCCGGCGTTGGAAAATCTACTTTCATAAATGCATTGCAACCCGGATTAGATCTTAAGACCGGAGAAATTTCTTCCGCACATGCAAAAGGAATGCATACAACTACATTTGCAGAATTACATCAATTAAGTTTTGGTGGAAGTATTATTGACAGTCCTGGCATAAAAGAATTAGGCCTTGTTGAAATGAAAAAAGAAGAAGTTGGTCATTATTTTCCGGAGATCCGCGATCGTATGAACGATTGTAAATTCAATAATTGTTTACATGTTAATGAGCCAAAATGTGCAATCATGAAAGCTGTTGAAGATGGAGAGATAAGCGAAGAGCGTTACCACAGTTATCTTGGTATTTTAAACGGCGAAGAAATGGACTGGAAGGAATGGGAGGTAAAATAGTGTTTAGTGATGAGTGTTTAGTGCTTGGTTAAAAACTCTATTAATTTTTTTACCGCCAACGCTCTGTGACTAATTGTGTTTTTTGTTTCGGCGCTTAACTCTGCGAATGTACTTCTATAACCTTGTGGAATAAATAAAGGGTCGTACCCGAAACCGTTAGTGCCTCTTTTTTCGTAAGAGATCGTTCCTTTAATTTCCCCTTCAAAATAATGAATTTCTCCGTTTAAAATTAAAGTGATAACCGTTACAAAACGTGCTTTACGATCCGTAACCAGCTTTAATTCTTCCATTAATTTTTTATTGTTATTCTCATCGCTTTTTGGAGTGCCTGCATAACGTGCGCTATAAACACCGGGCGCATTGTTTAATGCATTTACTTCCAAACCACTGTCGTCAGCAAATACGGCAATACTTTCGTTTTTCTTTTTTAGAAAATCCAAAACGTATTGTGATTTTAAAAAAGAATTTTCTTTTATCGTTGTTCCCGGCTCGGGAATATCTTCTATTATTCCAATATCTTCTAAGCCTAATACTTCAAAATGAGAAGGCAATAAAGCTTTTATCTCTTTGATTTTATTTTTGTTTGCAGAAGCGAAGATCAGTTTCATTTAAGTTTTATATTTTTTTGCCACAGATCTCATGGATTTGCGCAGATAATTTTTTCTGTGTAATCTGTGGCTTTTGTTAATTCACTTTGAGACCAATTACTAAAAGGTCATCCACTTGTTCATGCGGACCCATCCAGTTATTTATTTTATCGGCCACTACTATTTTTTGTTTATCAGTTGGTAAGGTTGAAATTTCCTGCAGGAAGGCTTTCATATTCTTGGCCATGAATTTTTTTCCATCTGCGCCACCAAACTGATCAGGAAAACCATCACTTGTCATAAAGATAGAATCGTTCGTTTCTAACTCAATTTCGTGTTGTTGATACTCAAAATTATATTCTGTAAAACTGGCTACACTTGCTTTGGTTGGTTTAATTTCTACAAACTCTTTTGTGCCTGCCTTGATTATCCATAACGGACGATGCGCGCCCGTATACGTTACTTTTTTAGTTTGAATATTATATTTTATTAAGGCAATTTCCATTCCGTCTTTTGACTTCCCAATTGTTTCTACATTTTGCTTTAACACATCTTTAATGGCGTTATTTGCCAGGAATAAGATCTTAGCAGGCTCGGTCGTTTCAAAACAAGCTTCCGATAACTTGTTAGAGCAGATCATACTCATAAAAGCTCCCGGAACACCATGACCTGTACAATCAGCACAGGCAATTAAAAATTCGTTGTTATTTATTTTATAGAACCAGTAAAAATCGCCGCTCACAATATCTTTTGGCTGAAAGAAAATAAAACCATCGTGATAAGTTGTATCAATTTCTTTTAAAGATGGTAATACAGACTCCTGGATGCGTTGCGCATAGTTTATGCTATCGGTAATTTCTTTTTTCTGATCGGCCAATAAATGCACTTGTTCTTCGATAGTAGCAGTACGCAATTTAACCGTTTCTTCCAGTTTTATATTTTGACTTTTTAAACGCTTGGTGTAAAGTCTCACAACAATATAAATAAATAAACAGAAGATAATAAAGTAAATAGTGTAAGCCCACCAGGTACGGTACCAAGGTGGTAAAATGGTAAATGAAAAATTAATCTCCTTAATGTCGTTAGAGAAAGCATTACGTGCTTTTAAATAAAACGTGTAATCGCCTTCCTGTAAATTGTCATATTTAAATTCTTTTCCTTTTTTCCAATCTGTAAATTTTTCCTCTTTTCCTTTTAAGTAATAACTGAACTCCGTTAAATTATTATCCTCAAAGCTTGTAAAACCGGGGAAGATCTTAATGTCGTTTTTTGAATAGCCTATTTTAGTATCCAACGTTCTTCCGGTTTCAAAAATATTTTGAATAACAGTATCTGTTTTGGCTTCAATGCTGCTGATAAATAAACGGTAATCTTTTTTTACATCATTCAATTCCCCGTTCAAAAGAAAAAGTCCTTCATCGCAGGAAATAAATAATTGTTTGCCAAGCGTATCGTAATTAATTAAGTTTGCTTTTATATATTTTAAGTGATTTAAACTACTGTTGATCTTACTGAAGCCATTATCTTGTTTTTTTAAATAGATGCTTTGATTTAAATATTCGCCATTTTGAGATTTCGCAGTTTGGTTGCAGATAACATCGCCTTTAAATTCAGCTGCTCTAAAGATCTGGCCATCACTTGTTAAGCTCCATAATTGCGGGTCTTTTATACATACATATTTGTTGCCCGTCTTTTCTTCCAAAGAATAAATTCCTTCATCAGTTCCTACTAATAATTTTTTGTTGTAGCTAAAAACATAATTCTCTTTCAGATCAGGCAATCCATCTTTTAATTGCAATGAATCGAGTAAGTACGAATTCTTATAATTTAAAAAGTAAATGCCTTTATCACTAGTGCCAAAATAAATATTCTTGTTATTGTCACTTGCCAAACTTCTAACATCTGTATTAAGAATATAACTTTTTATGTAACTGGTCTTCTCTCCCGAAATATTTAAAACATCTACGCCATTATCATGCCCGCAATACAAAACATTGGGTTGATAAGGATCGTTCAGCATATAATAAATAGTACCATACTCGCTTTGATGCGCGGTTTTAATGGTTTTGCCATTGTACACGTAAAGACCGCTGTTAGAAGAAAAGAAGAGCTTGTTCTGATAATTTAAAATATACCAGGTCTGCTCGTTAAAATTATCGAGCTGTTTAAAAAGATAATCTTTTGAGTCGAAATAAAAAACACCTTTATCTGTGGCAATGTACAAAACGTTATTATAAATAGTTGAAGATTGTACTACACCGTTAATACCATTTTTTCTTGTGAATTTTCTTAATGGCGATTTTACCTCAACAAAAGAAATACCATAATTAAGCGCCAGCCAAATGTTACCGTTCACATCTTCATAGCCAGCTTTTATATTCTCATCGTAAACACCAGTCTTGCTATTTAAGCGGTTAATTATTTTAAGCTCTTTATCCAAGATAAACGCACCCGCTTTATTGGAAGTGACAACAAAATTGCCATTGTTAAGTGCAAAACCATTTACAATTTCTGCTTCAATTAACTCTGTATTACAAGGCGCATCATTTATTTGGGTAAACTCCGAAAGCTCAGGACTCGTGGCATTGTAAACAGACTTAAACATTCCCAAACCTCTAAAGCCAATTGCATATTCCTTATCTGAAAGTTTGTAAGTAAAATAGTATTTGCGGGTTGAGAGCGCTTCGGTTTTAACGACAGGCTTTAATACACCAGCGCTTAAAACCAAAAGGCCATTATCCATATCTTCAATAAAAAGATGTTTGCCCATAATGATCGGGCGGATATGAAACCGGTTAACAGGAAGAAACGTTTTAAATTCTCCACCAGCATATTCTATCAAAACTTCTTCTGATAAAAAATATGTTTTATCGTTTAAAGAACAAATAAATTTTATTGGCTCGCCCGGTTTAAAGTTTCCCGGAATATTATTTTTAAAAGAAAAGAATTGATAAATCCCTCTTTTATCCTGGTTAAAAACACCAAAATCACCATTATCACAACCAATAAAAATTTCGTTGTTGTTAGAGATAGAAATACTTGTAATGGTAGGTTCGCCCTGGATCTTTGTATTCTTCCAGCTATAACCATCGTAAATTAAAACACCCGAACTATTTGCCGAAAAAATTAATCCTTCTTTATTTTGAACGATCCCAAAATTGGTGTTGCCGCCTTTATATTCTTTTGGTAAATAATTATTAATAAAGAATTCGCCCGTTTGCGAAAAGAATTTAAACGCTGCTAAAACGAAAATAAAAATTAAATATTTTTTAGGGGGCTTCAATTAATGAACACTAAAAATAGATAAAAAAACGTAGGTAACGAAAGATAGGGTGTTAAAGGAGAATGAATTATTTTCTGAGCTCAAAATTTTGTCCGAGGTAAACTTTACGTACCTGTTCATCATTGGCAAGATCTTCGGCACTGCCGCTTTTAATAACGCTTCCGGAATATAATAAGTACGAACGATCGGTAATATTTAATGTTTCGTGCACATTATGATCGGTAATTAATATGCCAATATTTTTTTCTTTTAATTTTCGAACAACGTTTTGAATGTCTTCAACAGCAATGGGGTCAACGCCGGCAAAAGGCTCATCCAACAAAATAAATTTTGGATCTGTTGCCAGAGCCCTTGCTATTTCTGTTCTACGGCGCTCTCCTCCGCTTAACTGGTCGCCCAGATTTTTACGCACATGATGTAAAGCAAATTCATCCAGCAAACTCTCTACTTTTAACTCCTGCTCTTTTTTTGTAAGCTTTGTCATTTCTAGAACAGCGCGCAAATTATCTTCAATACTTAGTTTACGAAATACAGATGCTTCTTGTGGTAAATAACCAACGCCTAGCTGCGCGCGGCGGTACATTGGCTCTTTTGTAATATCCAGATCGTCTAAAAATATTTTACCGCTGTTTGGTTTTACCATGCCAACAATCATATAAAAAGAAGTTGTTTTGCCCGCGCCGTTAGGGCCAAGCAAACCTACTATCTCGCCTTGTTGCACCTGTACAG
>JACDED010000061.1:0-18103 GCA_013816615.1 Bacteroidota bacterium | reverse complement strand
CATTATTGGCAACAGTGCGGCTTTTATACTTCTTAACTAAATTTTCACTACGTAAGATCATTCCATTCAAAGGTAATGAGATTTTTGAAGAAAGCAGAGTGCCTGCTCATTTACAGCATCATTTATTTCTAAAAAAAGTTAATCGCCCTTAGGCAAGGCATTTATAAGCCGTATCATTTTATCAATATACGCGCTCCAGCTATAGTCTTTTACGGCATTATTTGCCTGGATACAAACGGAGTTATAATCTGTATGCTCAAATACCGTTCTTATACTTTTTTCAATGGCCTCAGCTGTGTTTTCATGACAATAAACACCAAACGGAATTTGTTTTCCAAATGTTTCTACAAATTCATCGTAAGGCATTACAATTACAGGATTATAAAAATACATGGCCTCTATTGTGGCGGAAAATGCGCCCCATTTTGGCGTTGTATTAATGAATGCTTTTGCTCTTTTAAAAAGATCGTAATATAATTCACGTTCCTTATCATTTCCCTTATCAATATAGCCGTAACAAATTACATCGGTTGGTAAAGTTATTCCAATATCAGCTTCTTTCATTCCAACAATATGTAATTTTAAAAGAGGATTTTGTTTTTTTAAATTCCCGAATGCTGTTATTAAGCTTAATGCACCTGCAAGATATTTAGGGCCTCCAACAAAAAGCAATTCGTTTGAATTTTCTTTTGCTTTTAACGCTTCTGCTTCGGAAATAGTGTTTACGGAATTTATGACATTGCCCAGGTAATGAATATTTTTATTGCTGTAAGTTTTTTTCATGTGCGCTGCAATGCCCGGAAACAAAGGTAAAACGAGATCAGCAATTTCTATTCCTGAATTTTCGCGATGGATACTTTGTTGCTCGAGCAGATCGGGTTTGCGGTTTTCGTAATATTGAAAATAATAATCGTAGGTCCAGTCGCCAAAAAGCACAACAGGTTTTTTTGTAAGCTTTGATGCGGAAAAACTAAAGGTGAGAAAAATAAAAATATCTGTTTGCCGATGCGCATGAATCGCTTTTTTAATGCGCGAGCTTACGTTCATAAAATGTAAACGCGACCTGAAATATTCGAAATTGGTTTGCTTATTTAGCTTACGCGCAACGCGGCCCATGGTCTTATCCCAAAAATTTTTAAGTGATGCGTCAGGTGTAAGATCAACGCGGTTTACTTTAATTCCTTTTTCAATAAGTGTTTGTGTGAATAAATAGGGTACGTTAGACCAGGTGCTGAGCTTAGTAGAATCTCCATTGGTAAAAACGGTTACTTCGCGCAAGGTTTTCATTTTTACAATGCCAGCTGGAACCCAAATTTGAATCCAAAATTATCAATTTCTCTTGGTAATTGATAATTCAATCTCCAAAACGCATCTATTCTGAATACTTTAAAAATATTTTCTACACCCAGGCTGGCCTCTGCATAAGGGCCTTTATCCAAAGCTTTAAGTGTTGAAGGAAACAAAAGTGTTTTTCTGTTCTGCTCATTTACTGTACCCCAAACAGTTTTAATGGTTGCTACCTCGCGCCATTTTAATTTACGCAATAAAGGGACTTTGTTTAAAAACAATCCTTCGAAGTGATGATATAATGCGGCAGAAATAAACTGATCACTTGCAAACTCATAATATTTCATCATGTTGAATGCCATGTAATCATACAAATATGTTTCGTTACCACCATGTAATTGCATAATAGGATATGGCACCGCACCCCAGATCTTACCTCCTTCAATACTATAATCAGTGTAACCCAATATTGGTGTGATACGAATTCTATCACTTACATTTAAAACTAATTTATGATAATCGTATTCGCCTTTAAATGCGTTTTGTAATGACTTGGCATAATTTAATTGCAACACAGGATAGTGCGTTCCAATTGATAATCTTGAAAATCCTTCGCCTACAAATTTTTCTTTCCAACCAAAACGAATGTTGATACGCGCTTCAGTATTATTTATGTATTCACGTTCGCCAATAGCACCATCGCGTTTTACATATAAATATTTATTGGATCCAAGTGGTGTAAATTTTCTACCAACAATAGTTCCGCGTGTTATTAGACCGGGAAACCATTCGCGTTCATAATATCCTTCGGCATGATCTACACGCGTTAAATTGGTTAACGGGTTTGTTCTGAAGAAAGATGCTAATACGTTATCCTGCGAAAAGCCATTTGTACTTTGTCCGAGAATTTCATAATCGCTTTTATAATTAGCGCCTACAATTTGCCGGACGGGCTTTTTGGTTAAAAAACTTTTAAAGCCAATGGCATATTTAAATTTTTCATCCAATAAACCGTAAGCAACAAAGCCATTCAACTCATACCATTTACTGAACATTTCGCTGGTACGCCCGCCAAATCTTAAACGCAGGCCTTCTACTTTATTATACGAAACTAAATTTGAATAAGGGCCGATCTCAAAATTATTTATTTTTTTATATCCTGCCACCACTAAATAAAACACATCTACCCAGGTACGATAAATTGGTAATGATTGAATGGTATCTATCATTTTAAAGATCTTGAGCTCGCGCTGCGTTAAGCTGTCGTGTCGATGCTCTGCCCAAAACTCATCTGACTTTTTCATGGCGCCGTCTTCAACAATTATCTTATCTGCAAACTCATAAAACTTATCGTCTTTAGGCTGATTTAATTTTATTTTTTTATACGATGTTGTTTTTCTTCCGTAAAAACCTATTGCTTTTTTTGTTGGCGCAAAATCTATCACTAATCTGTCTTTGCTTAACATCCAAACGCTATCGGTGTAAGAAAATTCCTGTATAACTCCAACGCTATTAATAAAATTAATGTTTGCATCTTTTGGTAAGCTCATTTCCAAACGCTTAATACCCCAGGTTGTATCGGCTATCCACATGTTACCGCTAAAGCTTAGCTCTTGTACACGCTTTGGTTTAAAACGAATGTGATAGATGTATTGATTGTTTTCAAAGGCACTATCTTCTAAATAATATTTGTAATAAAACAATGCGTTCTCACTTACCGGGCTTGGTAACTGTTTGTTGAACACTAAAATATTGTTATCATAAATGTTTATGTTTTGATACATATCGCCCAAAACCTGCGATACGCTTGCGTTTTCAATACCGGTGATCTTGCTTGCAATAACAACTTCTTTTTTACGGGTTGGCGTTTTTTTATAATAGAATTGCGAAAGATTTTCGATAATAAAAAACGGAAGTGAAGGTTTCTCTCCACTAAAACTACTGTCTACATTATCAAATACAAAAGCAATTGGTTTAAGTATTTTTTTCTCGCGCATTTCTTTTGGAATGCGGTTAAGATCGAACTCTAATTTATTATACGTTTCGTATTCATACGCTTCTAAATTATTTCTATCGTTCTTTACTTTTGCTTTTACGCAGTTGCGGATAATACGATGCGCGGGGTTATCGCCGGCATTTACAACTACCTCATCTAATGAAAGGCCACCAATACTTTCTAATGGAAAATTTATATCCTGCTCCATTAAATTTTTATTTATTGCGCGCGCTAATCTTTTATAGCCTACATAAGAAGCAACAATTGAATCGCCAAGCTTTGATGTTTTAATGATATAATTACCGTCAAAATCGGCCTGGGCGCCAATAGTAGTGCCTTTTATCAATACAGGCACAAAAGGCAAGGCCTCTTTATTCTCTGTAGAAAAAACTTTACCACGAATAGTGTATTGCGCGTTTAAAACAAACGGAAGAAAGAATAAAAAAAATAAGCTCTTTGTAAGAGTTTTAAATTTCATGCAGGTCTCTATGTTACTTTTTTTCTGCAGGTTTTTGATCTTCAATAATTACCTGTGTAAAATCAAAATATCTTATTGGGTTTACATGAAAATTCTTCAAACGCGTTTTTATAAGCCTGCAATTGCTTTCATACCAAAGGGCAAGTAAGGGTGCATCGTCCATTAAAATTTGTTCAGCCTTTAAAAAATTAACTGCTGCCGAATCTCTGTCAACGGCATCACTGCCCATTTTATAATACTTATCATATTCTGCATTTTTATACTTAATCGTATTCGGATAGGTCATTTTTGTCATATCCGGTGTAATAGCTCCACCATAAAAGATAGATAAGAATGATTCAGGGCTTGGGTAATCAGCTACCCAACCATCTCTGAAAATATCGCCTTTGCCTTGTTGTTGCAATTCAAATTTTTCAGGATTTGGAAGAGATTCGAAAGTAATGTTGATGTTCAGGTTATTTTTTAATTGTTTTTGTATCTCGGCTGCAACAGTATTGTTTCTGCTGTTACCCGAATTAACGATCAGTTGAATTTCATTAAGCCCTTTACCGTCAGGATATCCGGCTTCCGCCAATAATTTTTTAGCCTTAACAAGATCAATATCGTAACCTTTTACAGTGTATGACTTATAAAACTCAAAGGTTGGCGGCACAATACCATTAATGGCCGGACCATAAGCTTGTCCGTTTAAAATACGGTCAATGATTTTACCTCTGTCAATACCATAATTAATGGCTTGTCTGAGCTTAACATTGTTGAATGGCGCGCGGTTTATATTAAACACATAGTAAGAAGTGCCCATTTCAGGGCGTTGGTCTAATATAAACACCGGTGGGCTGCCTTTAAATGATTTTATGTTCTCTTCAACTACTTGTTTAAGCTGGTTGCTTGGCACAGAGCCAATAAAATCAACGTTTCCGTTCTGAAAGCGCTGTAATGCCACTTCGGTAGATGAAACAATGTCAACTATCACCGAATCTATGTAAGGCAACGATTTGCCATCTTTATCTTTACCGTAATAATTACTGTTCTTATAAAGGGCGTAATGTGTTTTTGTAGAAGTTTTTTCATCTAAAATGAAGGGACCTGCACCAACAAAAGAGTCTTCTTTTTTAATCTTATAGGCTTCTTCGCTAATTATTGCTGCTACAGGGTTAGCAAGTATCTCTAAGAAAATGTTTGGTGAATTTAAAAGCTCGATAGAGAAGTTAAGATCATCAATTATTTTAAATCCTTTCAGGTCTGCATTTTGCCCTTTAGCACTTCCAAGATAATATTCATTTGCGCCCACGATCCTGTCTTTACAAACCGTTTGAAAATGAAGATTTCCAACCCTTTCGGTACATAAAAGCTCAAAAGTGAACTTTACATCTTTACTTGTAATTTCTTCGTTATTTTGAAATTTAAGGCCTTTGCGCAGGTGAAAAGTAATGGTTTTAGCATCTGCGCTTATTTCCCATTTTTCGGCCAAACCCGGTGTTAGAGTAAGGTCTTTAGGATTTATTCGAACTAAACCTTCATGGATCTGAGAAGCTATAAGGCCTTCAACAACATTGGTAATGCGGTGCGGGAAAATGCTTACAGGCGTTATAACCTCGGCAATTCTTACAACTTTATCACCTCCCTTAAATTCACTGCCCTCAGAGCTTTTACCATCGCTTTTACATGACCCTAAAAAGAGCGCAGATGCCAGTGAAATTGAGCTTAATAGCGAAATTCTCATATTTATCCAGTTTAATTAACAAATTTAATTAAATTACTTTAGATAAAAATGAAATAAAGTGCATTTTTCCTAAAAATATATTTTGTAATTCAAAAAATTGATTATAATATTGCAACGTTAAGAATTGAACTATTTTCGATGAAAAAATTTATACTTTACTTACTTTTTTGTTTTATTGGCATAAGCTTTGCTAGCGCTCAAGGTGGCGTAATTATTTTAGAAGGTAACTACCAGGGCAAAAACATCTATGTACAAAATCCATTCGGAAGCGGTGGCGTTGGTTTTTGCGTTACAGAGGTAAAGGTAAACGGAAATATTACTACTGACGAGATCAACTCAAGTGCTTTTGAGATAGATATGAAGCCACACAAGCTAAATATCGGCGATAAGGTTGAGATCAAGATCTTTCACAAAGAAGACTGCAAGCCTAAAGTATTAAATCCAGAAGTTTTAAAACCAAAAAGTACTTACGAAGTTGTTAGTATGACAGCTGATAAGGAAGGTAATATTAAATGGACAACTAAATCAGAGACCGGTAAATTAGCTTTTGCTGTTGAACAGTTCCGTTGGAACAAATGGGTAAAAGTTGGTGAAGTTGATGGTGCTGGAACTCCTACAAGTAATGAGTATTCATTTAAAGTAGTGCCTCACAGCGGTAAAAACCAGGTACGTGTTCGTCAAACAGATTATAGTGGCCAACCGCGTTTAAGCAAGCCAACTGAATATATGAGCGAGGTTCCTGAAATTGATTATGCTCCAATGAAAGCAAGCAAAGACATTACTTTCTTCCAAAAAGGAAAATCAGATAAATTGGTTGAGACCATGTATGAGATCTATGATCAATACGGTAACATCGTTAAAAAAGGATTCGGCAGCAAGTTAGATGTAAGCAATCTTCCTAAAGGTGGTTACTTCCTTAACTTCGATAATAAAATGGGTGAATTCGTAAAAAAATAAGCTCACAAAAAGAAATTTTAAAAAACCCTTTTCCAAAACGAAGAGGGTTTTTTTATTCACTAATAATAAAGCTAAATTTGTAATATGTATTCGATAACCATAAACGGAAGCCAAACGCTTAAAACCAATTTAAATACTTCAAGTAAAACATTTGAGGGCACATTAAATGACGCAATAGTAAAAGGTGATTTTGAAAAAATAAATCCGTATCAATATCATTTTATCCTTAACAATAGATCTTATAATGTTGATGTGATAAAAGTAAATACTGAAGAAAAAACTTTAGTTGTAAAAATAAATTCTGTGCGTTTTAATCTTCAGTTAAAAGATAAGTACGATGAATTATTACACAGCTTAGGTTTGGATAATTTAGCAACCAAAAAAGTGAACGAAATAAAAGCGCCAATGCCAGGCATGGTATTAAATATATTAGTAAAAGAAGGTGATGAAGTAAACAAAGGTGATGCTTTAATTGTTTTAGAAGCAATGAAGATGGAGAATATTTTAAAAAGTCCGAGCCACGGAATTATTAAAAAAATAGCCATCACTAAAGGTACTGCTGTAGAAAAAAATCAACTACTAATACAATTTTAAAATGAGTGATAACAGAAGAGATTTTTTAAAGAAAGGTGCATTGCTTAGTCTCTCGGGTTTAGCAAGTGCATTGATAGGCAAAGATAAGATCAATAATATTGAAGAGATAACAAATAAAATAGATCGTATGCCGGCTTTTACACTACCAAAATTACCTTACGCGTATGAAGCGCTGGAACCTTACATTGATAAACAAACAATGGAGGTTCATTACACAAAACATCATGCGGCTTATGTAAATAAGTTGAACGAAACGGAATCTACCAACATTGATTACATGTCGAGCGATGAAGTAAAATGCACGCACATTGATAAATATTGGTCGGCAGTTATTCGTAATAATTTGGGCGGACATTATAATCATTCTTTATTCTGGACATTATTAAAACCAAATGCAAAAGGTGAAACAAATTTACCGGTTGGAACGTTGAATGAAGCCATTAAGAAAAATTTTAATTCGTTTGATGATTTTAAAAAACAATTTAGCGAAGCAAGTACAAAAATTTTTGGTAGCGGATGGTGCTGGTTAATTTTAAAAAGCGATGGCAAGCTAAAAATTGTTACTACTGCTAACCAGGATAACCCCTTAATGAAATTAGATGGCGAGCGTGGCAAACCTGTTTTAGCTTTGGATATTTGGGAACATGCTTATTATTTAAAATATCAAAACAAACGCGCCGATTACATTAGTAACTGGTGGAACATCGTTAATTGGCAAAAAGCTGATGAGCTTTTTTCTACGAAATAAAACGAATTTTTTACGAATAAATACAAATCCATCCGCATAGAAAACTTACTACGAAATAGTACGAATCAAATACGAATAGATACAAATCTATTCCTCCACAATAAAGTATGACACACAAAAACTTCAAAAACATTATTACTACGAAATAAAACGAATGAATTACGAATAGATACAAATCCATTCGCTGAAAAAAATTATGACACATAAGAATTTTAAGAATATAGATAAGGTAACTTACGGAAGAGGATCCTTTTCGCAATTAACTGAAACGATTGAACCGATTAGAAAAGAGAACAAAAATTATTTTGTCTTTATTGTAGATAATTATTTTAAAGGGAAACCATTAAGTAACAAGCTTCAAAATAAACCGGAGGATCTTGTTTATTATATAGATGTTGATCCTAACGAACCAACAACCGAACAAATAGATTCTTTACGTGATGAAATCCTTTCGAAAAAAGGATTACCAAGTGGGGTAATTGGTATTGGCGGCGGAAGCATTATGGATATTGCAAAAGCATTATCGTTAATGTTAACCAACGAAGGCTCTTCTACATTATATCAAGGCTTGAATTTAATTAAGAAGCCGGGTGTTTATCATTTAGGTGTACCAACAATTTCGGGCACAGGCGCTGAAGTATCAATGACTGCTGTGCTTACAGGCCCTGAAAAAAAATTAGGCTTAAAATGTGACTGGACCGTTTTTAACCAGGTTATTTTAGATCCTGAATTAATTGCCAGCGTACCAACCGATTGGTGGTTTTACACCGGCATGGATACTTACATTCATTGTATTGAGTCGCATGGTGGCATTCGCAACAACGCGTTTAGTTTAGCGTATGGCGATCAATCTTTAAATTTATGTCGCGAAGTTTATTTAAATGATAAGGCAGGGCAAACGCCTGAGAACGATGATAAATTAATGGTAGCTTCTTTAATGGGCGGCTTAAGCTTAACTTATAGTGAAGTTGGCGTTTGTCATGCTATTAGTTATGGCCTCTCTAAGATTCACGGTACGCGCCATTGTTATGCCAATTGTATTATCTTTCAACACTTAGGAGATATTTATCCTGAAGGGCACGCAGAATTTATGCAGATGATCAAAAAACATAAAATTGATCTGCCACAAAATTTAAGTAAAGATTGGGACGAAGAAACGTTAACCAGGATGGCAACCGTTAGTTATAATTTACCATTTATGTGGAACCATGCATTTGGCGATAACTATAAAGAAATTGCTACGATGGATTATATTAAAGATCTGTTCAGGAGATTGTAAGAATTTTGAATTTGTTTTCACGTTGTCATTTCGACGCTGGAGAAATCTCAAATACAGATGCTTCCTTCGTCAGCACGACACTATTTTAAAAAGCAAACATTTCGGCAACAATACCAGGCACTATACCAATAGCAATTGTTGCAGCTGTTGTTAAAACAATTACCAGTATGTTTGATCTCTCAATTGGTAAAGGCTCGTGTGTATCTTGTTTCTTAAAATACATGGCAATAACAATACGCAAGTAATAATAAACACCAACCGCAGAAGTTAAGATGGCAACAATTAATAACCATTTGTATTGCGTGCCTATCATTGCCGTGAATACAAAATATTTTGCGAAGAAACCTGAAGTAATTGGAATACCCGCTAAAGACAACATAGCAACAGCCATACACAATGCTAAACTTGGATTACGTTTTGCCAAACCGTTGAATGCATCCACGTTTTCATTTCCTTTTTTAGTTACGTTGTAAACGATACCAAATGCAGCAATACTTCCTAATGAATAAGCAAGAGAATAATAAATTAAAGCGTTAACCGATAAATTACTTCTAACGTTAGCTAAAATTACCATTAACATAAATGCAGCATGACTAATACTTGAGTATGCCAAAATACGTTTTACGTTATTTTGCATAGCGGCAGAGAAATTCGCGATTACTAATGATAAGGCAATTATACCTGCTAAAATTCCCGTCCACACACTGCTTATCTCGGCAAAGCCCACCATAAACAAACGCATGAAAGCGGCGAAGGCAGCAGTTTTTACAACCGTGCTCATTAATGCTGTAATTAATGTTGGTGAACCCTCGTAAACATCAGGTGCCCAAAAATGGAATGGTGCAGCGGATACTTTAAAGCACATTGCAATTAACATCATTACAACACCAACATAAAAGAATAAAGGCATATCTGCACCGTGCTCAGAAATAAAAGAACGGATCTGCATTAGATCAAAACTTCCGGTAGCGCCATAAACCAAAGCAATACCAAATAATAAAAAGCCACTGGCAAAAGAACCCATTATCAGGTATTTAAACCCGGCTTCGTTACTTTTAATATCTCGTTTTTTACTTGCTGCTAAAACGTATAAGGGAATACTCATGATCTCAACACCTAAAAATAAAGTGGTCATATTTTTAAATGCCGTTAACATTAATGCACCAACTAAAGCAAATAAAACAAGAGCAAAATGATCAACCATATTTGAGTCCTGCTCAAAATAATCGTTTGCTAAAATAAACCAGAAGAAAGCGGTTGCAATAATAATTCCTGAAAAAGCAAGGGCCAGCTTATCAAAGGCTATCATGTTATCAAAATATGAAAAGCTCATTGGCATTTTCCACTCCATAAAATTGAAGGCGTATGCAGCAACGATACCAAGCAACACCATTGGCAACAATAATTTTTTAAACTTGAAGATCTCAGCTAACATTGCTAAAATTCCCAGTCCACTTATGATCAATAGTCCTTTCATATGTTTTGATTAAAGATTAAAGATCCAGGACTAAAGATTTATAAAATCCCGGATCAATAATTAATTTTATTTTAAGTTTAACATTATAGTTTTAACAGCTTCTTCAGCAATATCGTTTAATGGTTTCGGATAAATACCAAAAGCAACTATCACAATACAAATAATACTTAATACAATTTTATCTGTACCTGCTAAAGAACCAAAAGCCACATTAGAATCGTTACGATCCCCCAACATTATTTTTTGATAGGCACGTAACATATATACTGCACCAAGAATAACCGTTAAGCCTGCAAACGCAGCAATGGTAGCATTAAATTGATATACACCGTTTATCAATAAAAATTCACCAACAAAGCCATTCGTTAATGGAAGTGCAACAGAACCTAATAAAATAATTAAGAACAATACGGCAAAGTTTCCATTCATGCCACGAATGCCTCCTAATTTATCCATCTCACGGGTTCCGGTATGACGGAACAAAATATCAGCAATAAAAAATAAACCAACAACGTTTACACCATGCGCTAACATTTGCATAATAGCGCCTTGTATACCTTGTTGCGTGCATGATAAAATTCCTGCACTAATTAAACCAACGTGCGCAATAGAAGAATAAGCAATTAAACGTTTAAAATCTTTTTGACTGATAGCAATTATCGAAGCATAAATGATTCCTACAACAGAAAGTACGATGGCGGTGAAGCCCCATTTTTCTAAACCTAAAGGAACGATTGGCAATAACCATTTAATAACCCCAAAGGTTCCCATTTTTAGCATGATCCCCGAAAGCATCATTGTACCTTGCGTTGGTGCTGTTACATAAGTATCAGGTTGCCATGTATGGAAAGGAAATACAGGCATTTTAATTGCAAAGGCAATAAAGATCATCCAAAATACAGCGCTTTGTTGTGTTTCTGTTAATGCTCTTCCGGCATTGTAAAGATCTTGTACAGCCCACGATTTTAATCCATCAACGTTTGTGTGGTTGTATAAATAAATTAAACCTACCAACATAAATAAAGATCCGAATAAAGTGTAAACGAAAAATTTAAATGTAATTCTTCCACGATCTTCTCCGCCCCATAACAAGCAAATAAAATAAATTGGAATTAATGCTAACTCCCAGAACACGTAAAATAAAAATCCATCGTTAGCTGTAAATACACCTATTAATGCCATTTGCATTAATAAGATCAAACCATAAAAATTGTGCGGGTTGCTGTATTCATTTTTAAAAGAAGAAAGTATAATGATAGGAACTAAGAAGGTAGTTAATAGCACCATTAATAAACCCATGCCATCAATACCTACAGAGAAGTGAATACCGAGCGATTTAACCCACGCGTGGTCGAAGCTTAACATGCAGGCATCGGGGTTGTGTTTAAATAAACAATATGCGCCAATTGCCAACCCGAATTCGATGATCGAAAAACCGAGTGCAAGGTTGCGGGCGGCGTTTCCTTTTACAAAGAATACCAAAAGGCCTGCAAGCAACGGAAATAAAATTAATAAAGCTGTTAACATAAATTCCTGATACTATTAAATTAAAAAAGTTACTAATACAATAAACACAATACCTATTACCATACTGATAATATAAAAACCAATATTACCGGTTTGAATTAAACGAACGCCTGAGCCAATGCCTTTAACAGCAGAACCTACACCATTTACAATACCATCAATAATTTGTATATCAAAGAATTTATGAAAAGCAACAGACAAAACATCTAACGGTTTGCGAATTACCGCATCATACAGTTCATCCACATAAAATTTATTATAAACCAATTTTTGAAAGCCAGGCATTTTATCGCCTTCTTTAAGTGGAAGTGTTTTCTTTTGACGATAAACAATGTATGCAAAATAAATAGTTGCAATAGCGCTAAGAACTGCAATGCCCATTAGCATCCATTCTTTTTCATGAGGCATAGTGCTTGGACTTTTTCTTAAAATAACTGTTTCTAAATTATCTGCCATCCAGTTTGGCATGTGCCAAAATTCAGGCAGTCCTAATAATCCACCAAAAACAGAAAGGATAGCAAGAACAATTAAAGGGAAGGTCATGGATGGAGGTGATTCGTGTAAATGATGCTCTTGTTCGTGTGTGCCTCTGAATTTTCCGAAGAAGGTTAAGAAAATTAAGCGGAACATATAAAAGGCTGTAAGCATTGAAGCTACCTGGCCAACGATCCATAATATGGGACTGTGCTCATACGTATGTGCTAAAATTTCGTCTTTAGAAAAGAAGCCACTGAAAGGAGGTAAACCACTAATGGCAATTGTGCCTAATAACATGGTAATAAATGTAATTTTTATTTTTCCGCTTAGGCCGCCCATTTTACGAATGTCCTGCTCACCACCCATAGCATGAATTACAGATCCTGCGCCTAAGAATAATAATGCTTTAAAGAACGCGTGTGTTGTTACGTGAAATACAGAAGAGCTATAAGCACCAACACCCAAACCTAAAAACATTAAACCTAATTGTGACACGGTTGAATAAGCAAGGATCTTTTTAATATCGTTTTGAAATAAGCCGATAGTTGCGGCAAATAGAGCCGTTATAACACCAACAATTGCAACTGTTTCACTGGCTACTTCACTGATCGAATAAAAAATGTTTGAACGAACGATCATATAAATACCGGCTGTAACCATTGTTGCAGCATGAATCAAAGCAGATACAGGCGTTGGACCGGCCATTGCATCAGGCAACCAGGTATATAAAGGTAGCTGTGCCGATTTACCCATTGCACCAACAAATAATAATAAAGCAATACACGTAATTGTGCTTGTTGGAACAGTGCCTGCTTTTTCGAAAACTTCGTTGTAAGAAATACTTCCGAAGGTAACGTACACTAAAATAATCCCTAATAAAAATCCAAGATCACCAATACGATTCATAACGAATGCTTTTCTCGCAGCATTGTTATAAGCTGTATTCTTAAACCAGAAACCAATTAATAAATAAGAACATAAACCTACTCCTTCCCAACCAACGAACATTATTAAGTAGTTGTTTCCTAAAACCAACAACAACATAAAGAAGATAAATAAATTTAAGTAAGTGAAGAAACGCGAGAAGCCTTCATCATCATGCATATAACCAACTGAGTAAACATGAATTAAAAAGCCGATGCCCGTAATGATCAATAAAAATAAAGAAGATAAAGGATCGACCAATAATTCGAACGGAATAATTAAAGAACCTGAATTGATCCACGAAAATAAATTTACGATGTGAGATTTTTCTGTTGAGCCGCTTAATTCAACAAAAATCAAAACAGATAAAATAAATGACGCTAAAATACTTACAGAGGCAATAATACCACTTAAGCTTTTGCTCATTTTTTTACCAAAGAATCCATTTATTAAAAATCCTAGTAAAGGAAATAATGGAACTAAACCGATTAACTTGATCATAAACCGAAAACTAATTTTTTAAATTACTTAATATATCCGTATCAATACTTTTTACATTTCTGTAGATCATACTTAAAATTGCAAGCCCAACAGCAACCTCAGCCGCAGCAACTGCCATAATAAAAAATACAAAAACCTGTCCGCTTGCATCGCCATGCAAAGTGCTGAATGCAACCAATAATAAATTCACAGCATTAAGCATAAGCTCAATACACATAAAAATAATAATAGAGTTACGACGCGCCATAACGCCAACAGCGCCAATAATAAATAACACTGCGCTTAGCAGTAAATAATAATTTATAGAAATTCCGTTAATCATAGTTTCTTATTTAATATCTTTTTTACCAATCATGATAGATCCAACTAAAGCTGCCAATAATAAAATACTTGCAATTTCGAACGGAAATAAAAATTCACTGAATAATACTTTACCTAAATTTTTTACCGTACCAATTTGAGATGAACCATATTGAGCAAGACCTAGTTGTTCGCTTCCTTTTAATGACCCAACCAATACAAATAATAACATACCGCCAGCAATACCTGCAATAAGCTTGATAAGCCATGCTTTTTGAGGTTCATTTTCCTGGTTAAGATCCATTAACATGATCACGAATAAAAAGAGAACCATAATTGCTCCTGCATACACAACAATATGTACCACCGCTAAAAATTGTGCGTTCAATAATAAATAATGGCCCGCAATACAAAAGAAGGTCATAACTAAATAAAGTACAGAGTTAACCGGGTTGCGGCTAAACACCACCATTAAACCAAACATGATGGACAGAAAAGAAAGAATCCCGAAAAGCCATTGTGTAATTGTGTATCCTAACATAAATTATTTTTGATTTAAGATTTAAGATTCAAGATTTTAGATCTTTCCGCTTAAACCTGATTTTCTTTTTTAAATTCTTAAATCTAAGTTCTTATCTTTTACTTCTTAATGTTTATTTCCTTTATTTAAATTTTTGCCTTCCCAAACCTCATTATGTTTTAGTCCGGGTAATTTTTTAAACTCTGCAACCTCTAACGTTTGGCGCTTTGACACATCAATACGTTTATCTATTTTTTCAACTAATTTACTTTTACCATAAACAAAATCTTCTCTTTCATATTCTGTATCTACCAAACGGTCTGTTAAAAAAATTGCTTCTTTCGGACAAGCCTCTTCACATAAACCGCAGAAGATACAACGCAACATATTTATCTCGTATGTTTTTGCGTATTTCTCTTCTCTGTATAAACTCTCTTCGCCTTTTTTACGCTCAGCACTTTCCATAGTAATTGCTTCTGCGGGACAAGCAACTGCACATAAGCCACAAGCAGTACAACGTTCTGCACCATTCTCATCACGCTTTAATACATGCCATCCACGATACACACCAGCCATTGGACGGGTTTCTTCAGGATATCTTACAGTTGCCCTGCGTTTAAACAAGTGGCTTCCTGTAATAAGCATACCTTTTATAATACCCGGCAAATAAAGTTTCTCCATTCCGGTTTGCTCTTTATTATCCGATACTACTTTGCTTCTGTTAGTTAATTTCATTTCTTTATTATTTAAACATCTTAAAAATGTAAATTCCCTCTAAAAAATTCAACTACAACTGTAATTCCTAAATTTAAAAGAGAAAGTGGTAATAAATATCTCCAGCCTAAATTCATTAACTGATCATAACGGAAACGTGGTAATGTCCAACGAATCCACATGAAAACAGAAATGAAAATAAAGATCTTTGTAAAGTAAGCTCCAAAACCAATTAAGGCGATCCATTTAGAACCATCTGCTAATCCCATGGCATCATATAACTCATGTGCGAATGGAAAATTATATCCCCCAAAATAAAACGCCGCCATTACTGCAGATGAGATGAACATATTAATATATTCTGCAAATAAAAATAAACCTAATTTCATTGAAGAATATTCGGTGTGATATCCACCAACCAATTCTGCTTCACATTCAGGCAAGTCAAAAGGTGCGCGATTTGTTTCTGCCAAAGCACAAACAAAAAAGATAATAAACCCAAGAGGTTGCCACACAACGTTTGCAAAACCTGCATCTTGTTGTTCAACAATTTCGCGTAAACTTAAAGTTCCGCCTGAAGTAATAATTAAAGCAATTACTGCAATACCCATTGCAATTTCGTAACTGATCATTTGGCTCGATGCACGAATAGCGCCTAATAAAGCATACTTATTATTAGAGGCCCATCCTCCGATCATAATTCCGTAAACACCAATGGATACAACACCAAATAAATACAAAACACCAATATTAATGTCAGTAATTTGCATACTGTACAATGCACCACCAATATAAGCATCCTTAGCCCATGGAATAACCGCGCCCGTCATTAACGCCGTTACCATTACTAAACCGGGACCAAGAATAAATAAAAATTTGTTAGATACATTTGGAATGATCTCTTCTTTAAAGAACATTTTTCCACCATCGGCTAAAGGTTGTAACAAACCAAAAGGGCCTGCACGATCGGGACCAACACGATCCTGTAACAAAGCGGAAAGCTTACGTTCCCACCAGGTTGAGTATGCAGCAACCGCCAAAGAAATAGCGAATACTACTACACAAATAATTAATTTAGAGATAATAAAAGTCAACATATCTTTTTCTTATTAAGGTTTTTTATCGATTGGCATAAATCCTAAAGCTTTTTGTTGTTTCATTACCTGAACTTTTAATTCATTTAAATTTTGATAATGATTTTGCGAGATCACCGAATTTCTGTGAATTGGCGATGGACCTTCAATTACCCAATCGCTTGTTTTTTTATGATCGTAACGACAAGAGTTGCAAATAAATTCTTCAACCTCATCCCACTGATCTTTACGTGCTGTAACACGCACCACTTCTTCGCCTTTTAACCACACGCGTGTTTTGCCACAACATTTATCACAGTTGCGATGTGCATCAACCGGTTTTGTAAACCAAACACGTTGTTTAAAACGGAAAGTTTTATCAGTTAAAGCACCAACCGGACAAACATCAATTACATTTCCTGAAAAATCGTTATCAATTACCTGTTCTATATAAGTAGAGATCTCAGACGCATCACCACGATGTACAACACCATGTAAACGTTTATCTGTAATTTGTTCTGCGGTTTTTACACAACGGTAGCAAAGTATGCAACGCGTCATGTGTAGTTTTATCTTATCGCCAATATCGATCATCTCGTATTCGCGACGTTTAAATTCATAACGTGTTTTTGCAGAACCATTCTCATAACCAAGATCCTGTAATTTACATTCGCCGGCCTGATCACAAACAGGACAATCTAAAGGATGATTGATCAATAAAAATTCTACAACACCTTTACGCGCTTCTAAAATTTCGGGGCTGCTAAAGTTTTGTACAACCATGCCATCCATTACTTCTGTTCTGCAAGAAGCTACAGGTTTAGGCATTGGATTTGGATTTGCAGTACTGCCTTGCGTAACCTTTACTATACAGGTACGGCAATAACCGCCGCTGGTTTTTAATTTTGTGTAATAGCACATAGCAGGCGGTGCAACCTGCGGACCTATTAATCGTGCTGCCTGGAGAATAGTAGTACCCTTTGGTACATCTATTTCTATTCCGTCTATTGTTACTTTCATTATCTGTTCAGTAATGTTTTAATTCTTTACAATTTTTTAATCCCAAACCATTTTTTTCTTTCTGCTGGTAGCTGCATCTGAATCTTCAGTAGCTACAGGTTCCTTTAAAAAGTCAACATTAATTACAAGATAACTTTTAACTGTTTTTCCTTTTAGTTTAGCCGGCGTAAAACCGCTTAACATTTTTGCAACTCTTACTGCTTCCTTATCACAATCAGCACAAGAAGTTCCTTTTTCAGTTACAGCATCCGTTAATTTTCCTGTTTCATCAATAGTTAATTTTACAGGAGATTTTAAAACTGTTTTACTTTCTTTTAATGAAGCAGGAAGTGTTGTGTTCTTCTTAATAAATGCCTGCAAAGCAGCATCGCCTTCGGTAAAATTTGCTTTTTGATCAACCGTTGTATAGATCGTTTGGTCAACTTTATCTTTTCCTTTCTTATCTTTTTGAGCCATTAATGAAACGCTCATAAAAAAGAAAACTGCAATTATTTTAACAGATGTTTTC
>JACDED010000245.1 GCA_013816615.1 Bacteroidota bacterium | reverse complement strand
CAAAAACACGTTGCGGATGCTCAACATTGCTTGTATCGTAGCCATTAATACCGGTTCCAGAGAACATCCAGTTCATACTTGTAATTGGCCCGTATTTATGTGTAGGATCAAAAACTACCTGGTTATTGCTTGTAGTTACTACATCAGGATTCCAACCAAAATCAGATTGAGGTTTAGGCCATACAACAATTGGCGCGCCATAGGTATAATGTCCGATACAACCATTCTGACCCTGAGATGTGATCTTCAGATTATAAGTGCCCGGTTGATCAATGCAATAGCTAAAACTATCTGATTGCATGATCATAGAGTTTCCAAAATCAAAAGTAGTAACAGCAGATTCGTTTTGTGTTTTTGTATTATAAAACAAGCATAACGGTTGGCAGCCTTGCTCTTTTTCTAATATAAGATCAGGCATTGGCGGTTGATTAACTTGTAAAGTAAATGTGTAAGAAACAGTATAATTAGGACAGGCAATATCATGACCTGTAAGATTATAAACAGTTGTTCCTATTGGGTGACCATACTGAACACTTCCTGTGGGCGAGCCCAAGAACACACCCGGATTCCAAACATAAGCATAGTTACCGCTTCCGCCGGTTGAACCTGCAAATAATTTTACGCTATCACCTCTACAAATAGTTTGATTTGGAGGTGTTAATGTAAACGCAAGTGGTGTTAATACTTCTACCAGAATTTTTTGAGAAGTGATACAAGGCCCAAGCTGAACACTTAAAGTATAAGATCCTGATTGGCTTGGTTGAATACCTGGTATGACTAGATTTTGAGTATTTGAAGTAAACCCTGAAGATCCAAACCATGTATAAGTAGTAGCTCCGGCAGGACCATTCACCGTTAACATATCGTTATAACATAACCTCTTGAAAGCATCAAGCGTAAATGTAATTCGTGGATTTACCGTTAATTGTACTGTATTTGAATTATAACATGTAAATGAACCGTTATTATAGCTTGTTGATACGGTATAAATTCCTGAAGCAGCAGGTGTTGGGAAAAATAACGTTGGATTTGGCGTTAATGCAGTAAAGTTATTTGGCCCTGTCCAAGAATAGGTAGCAGCACCTATTGAGCTTGAACTTAAGTTAGCATTGGCAGGCTCACAAATACTTACAGTAGGCGTAACAATAATAGGGTTAACAGGCACTACTGATAATTGATTAGAACCAATAGTTGTACAACTTACACTACCAATAGCAAAAGTTGCAGTAACAAAATATTGACCCGAATTTGAAGGCTGAACATTTGAAATTGAAGTTGCCTGTAAATTAGAACTGAAATTACTCGGACCTGCCCATGAATAAGCTACAGCTCCGGGAGCTGACGCACTGATATTTGCAGTTGCATATTGGCAAAGATTATTCGGAAGCACAACATTAACCGGTGATGTGGCAACCACTGAAACGTTAGTAACCGCGTTTGAAGTACAAATTAAAGTTGTACTGCTGCTTGTAAAATAAGCAGTAACATTATAATTACCAGAAGATGCGGGCAACACACCCGGTATAGTAGGATTTTGTGAAACTGATGAAAATGCAGGAGGGCCCGACCATGAATAAGAAGTTGCTCCGGTAGCCCCGGCAACGAGGTTTAAATTAGTACCCTGGCAAAGTGTAAACGTTGGTGTAACCACAAGCGGTGCAACAGGTACAATGCCCATATTTGTTGAGCCGGAAGCCTGGCAAACACCACCATTGGTATATGTATTTGTTACTGTAACAGAATATGCACCCGAATTGCCAGCTGCAGGACTAGTAATTGTAGGATTTTGAGTGTTTGCATTATAACCAAGTGGCCCCGTCCATGCATAAGATGTTACACCTGCAACACTTGAGTTGACCGCTAAAGAGACAGGTGTACCTTGGCACGCAGGACCTGTATTAGAAACAGTTACTATTGTTGGGGTTGGATTAACAATCACCTGCGTTGTTTGTGTACCGATACAACCGGCGGTATTTGTAAATGAAACGGAATAAATTGTTGTAGCAGCAGGATTTGCGGTAACATTAGCGCCAAATGTACCACTCAAGGTAGCACCCGGAGCCCATGAATAAGTAGGAGCACCATTGGCCGTTAAAC
>JACDED010000179.1 GCA_013816615.1 Bacteroidota bacterium | reverse complement strand
AACACATTAAATGATTATATAAACTCAAAGGTTTAGGACTAAAACGACAAAATACTGTCTATGATTTTAAAATTTTTGTCGCGAAACAAAATCAAAAAAAACTTATCGGAGTTTTGCAGCGCTCTCGGAATTTAAAGAAGAATACTTGTTTGATTTCGATCTAAAATAATTATGAATTTTGTGTTTTGCCCCGCTGGGGCAATGAAACCTATAATTTCGTTTTTTTACAATATTTGGTCTCTCTGAGGCCATTGGTTAATAATACAAAAAAGTCCAGGGGATTAACATTTTAGCGAAAATTAGCCTATCTTTGCGGCTTAATAATTTTTTGAATAATGATTTCGGTTAATGGTGTTACAGTAAGTTTTGGGGGTTTTAATCTTTTCGATAATATTTCCTTTTTAATAAATCCAAAAGATAGAATTGGTCTTGCCGGTAAAAATGGTGCGGGTAAATCTACCTTGCTTAAAATTTTATCAGGCAATCAAAATCCTACAAAGGGTGAGATCTCTATGCCTAAAAGTTGCAAGATCGGTTATTTACCGCAGGATATGATCCATCAACATGGTCGTTCTGTTTTTGAAGAAACTGAAACTGCTTACGAAGAAATTCAGAATTTAGAATTACGCATTAACGAGATCAACCATCTTTTAGAAACACGCACCGATTACGAAAGTGATTCGTATGCAAAATTAATTGAAGAGCAAACCGATGTGTATACACGTTTGGATATGTTGGGCGCGGGTAACCGCCGTGAAGAAATTGAAAAGATCCTTAAAGGTTTAGGTTTTGAAAGAAAAGATTTTGATCGCCAAACCGCCGAATTTAGCGGAGGTTGGAGAATGCGTATTGAGTTAGCGAAATTATTATTACAACGTCCTGATATTTTATTGTTAGATGAGCCAACCAATCACTTGGATATTGAAGCGATCATGTGGCTGGAAGAATTTATGGAAACTTTTCCTGGCGCTGTTATGTTGATCAGTCACGATAAAACATTTTTGGATGCGGTAACAAATCGTACAATAGAAATTTCGAACCAAAAAATTTACGATTATAAAACAAATTATTCTCGTTATTTAATTTTACGCGCAGAGCGTAAAGAACAACAAGAGAACGCTGCAAAGAACCAGCAAAAAATTATTAATCAAACAGAAGTATTGATTGATAAGTATCGTGCTAAAGCCAGTAAAGCAGCATTCGCGCAATCGTTAATCAAAAAATTGGACCGTATGGAAATTGTTGAGGTAGATGATGCTGATAACATGAGCATGAACTTCCGTTTTCCGGCGCCGGCACACAGCGGTAAAATTGTTTTAACGGTTGAAAATGCCGGTAAAAGTTACGGACCAAAACATATTTTTTCAGGAGCAGAATTTATTATTACAAAAGGTGAGAAAATAGGTTTAGTTGGAAGAAACGGTGAAGGTAAATCTACCATGATGAAAATGATCGCGAAGAAAGTGGATCATGATGGCACTGTGCAATTAGGCCACAGTGTAATGATGGGATATTTTGAACAGGATCAGGAAGAAAAATTAGATCCAAAGAAAACTGTTTTTGAAACTATTGATGAAGCAGCGGTTGGTGAAGTGCGTAAACAAGTGCGTGGTTTATTAGGATCGTTCTTATTTAGGGGAGAAGACATAGATAAAAAAGTACAGGTGTTAAGTGGGGGAGAGCGTGGACGTTTAGCTTTATGTAAATTATTATTAGAGCCATACAATTTATTATTAATGGATGAGCCAACGAATCACCTGGACATTCGTTCGAAAGATATTTTAAAGCGTGCATTAATTGATTATGAAGGAACTGTTGTAATGGTAAGTCACGACAGGGATTTTATGAAAGGTATTTGCGATCGTTTATTTGAATTCAGAGATGGTAAGGTGAAAGAATATTTATGTGATATTGAAGAGTTCATGCAAATACGTAAGGTAGAACGCTTGAATCAACTTGACCTTGACAAAACCGGAAGGCCGCAGGAAATTAAGGAAGAGAAGAAAGAAAAGGCTCAGGAGACAGCAGGAGCCAAGACAAATGCTAACGACGCAGAACAAAAACAAATTCGCAGCCAGATAAAAAAGGCAGAAGAAAATATTGCTAACTTAGAAGTAAAGATAAAAGAGTGCGATGCAAAATTAAGTGATGCCTCTCAATACGATAAGTTAGTGAACGATAAAACGTTTTTTGATAATTACAATCAATTAAAAACTAATTTAGAGAAAGAGATGGAGAAGTGGGAGCAATTAAGTGAAAAACTAACAAGTTAATTGGGGAACAGTTAATAGTTAACAGGAGAACTAATCGCTATTCACTAATAACTATTCGCAAAAGATAAAACAACGAATGATAAAAAAGCACATACCAAATGCCATTACCTGTGGTAATTTATTGTGCGGTTGTTTTGCAATTTTATTTACAAGCAGTTACCGATTAGAAGCTGCATTTTATTTATTAGTCATCGCTGCTGTTTTGGATTTTTTTGACGGTTTTACAGCACGTTTATTAAAAGTAAGTTCTCCGATTGGTAAAGATCTTGATAGCTTGGCAGACATGGTAACATTTGGTGTATTACCTGGATTTATTATGTATAAAATGATAGCTCTGTCCATTTTAAATTATAATTTAGATTTAGCTATTGATGTCTTTTCACTTTTTCGAATTGGAGAACCGCAGCTGGAAGAATTATCGAAAATTGATATAACAAATATGGCAGTTTTGTTTATAGCATTTATTGCTTTTATTATACCAGTTTTCTCAGCTATCAGATTAGCCAAATTTAATAATGATACACGTCAATCTGATTCGTTCATCGGATTACCTACGCCAGCAAATGGATTATTAATAGCTTCGCTAGGCTTTATCTTAATGAATCAACTTCATGGATACAGCGGGCATCCAGTTAACTCAATAATTTTTAACCCTTATTTTCTTGCTTTTTTATCTTGTTTACTAAGTTTTTTATTGGTCGCAGAACTCCCTCTAATAGCCCTTAAATTCAAAAACTTTGGCTGGGCCGATAATAAGATGCGGTTTATCTTAATAGGTCTTACGGTTGTTATCCTTGCAGTATTTCAATTTGTGGGTATTCCGCTGGTTATTATTCTTTATATTTTGTTGAGTATTGTGAATAACATATTTTTCAAAAAGAAAGTTTAATCCTACTTTTGTTAACCTAAATTATAATACAAAATGGCAAAATTTATTGCAGATATTGATGTAATGCCGCTTCGCGCATTATTAGACCCACAAGGCAAAGCTGTTACAGGCTCTATGAAAAACCTTAACCTTGGCGAGATCGAGAACGTTCGCATTGGTAAACACATTACTTTAGAAATTGATGCAGCGGACGAAAACGCAGCTAAAGCCAAGGTTGATGAAGCGTGCCAAAAATTACTTTGTAACCAAATTATGGAGTTTTATGAGTTTAAACTAACTCCTGCCAAATAATATCTTAATAAAAAGAATGTTTGATGAGAAAAGTTCAGTTTCAAGGCTTGTGTAGCAAAAATGAAGCGACGTTTACTACAGTAAATGAGCAATTTTTTTGCAAACATAACGTTGAAACTGAACTTTTGTTGCAAACAGAAAATAGTTTGTTTATTCCAAGCATTACTCTATATTTGAAACTCAAATTAAAATTTTAAAATCATAAATTCTTAGAAAATCCATATGGGATATTTATTTACATCAGAATCAGTGTCAGAAGGACACCCGGATAAAGTAGCTGATCAAATTTCGGATGCGTTAATTGATAATTTTTTAGCGTTCGATCCAAACAGTAAAGTTGCTTGTGAAACATTAGTTACAACTGGCCAGGTTATTCTTGCGGGTGAAGTAAAATCAAAAGCCTATTTGGATGTACAGGAAATTGCACGCGAAGTAATTCGTAAAATTGGATATACAAAATCAGAATACATGTTTGAAGCAAATTCTTGCGGTATTCTTTCTGCAATACACGAACAATCTTCTGATATTAATCAAGGTGTAGATAAAAAGAAAAAAGAAGAACAAGGTGCAGGTGATCAGGGTATGATGTTTGGTTATGCAACTAACGAAACTGCTAACTACATGCCTTTGGCTTTAGATCTTGCTCATGGTATTTTAATTGAGCTTGCAGCATTACGCCGCGAGAACAAAGAAATTAAATATTTACGCCCGGATGCAAAATCACAGGTTACTTTAGAGTATAGTGATGATAATGTACCTGTACGTATTGATGCAATTGTTGTTTCAACACAGCACGATGATTTTGCTGATGAACCGAAAATGTTAGCGAAAATTAAAAAAGACATAGTTGATATTTTAATTCCACGCGTTAAAAAGAAATACCCAAAATACGCTCACTTATTTAATAACAAAATTAATTACCATATTAATCCAACAGGGAAATTCGTTATAGGCGGTCCACACGGTGATACAGGTTTAACTGGCCGTAAAATTATTGTAGATACTTATGGTGGAAAAGGTGCTCACGGTGGTGGTGCTTTCTCTGGTAAAGATCCAAGTAAAGTTGATCGTTCTGCTGCTTACGCTACACGTCACATTGCAAAAAATTTAGTTGCTGCAGGCGTGTGTACGGAAGTTCTTGTACAGGTATCTTATGCAATTGGTGTTGCACAACCAATGGGTATTTTTATTGATACTTATGGTACAGCAAAAGTAAAAATGACGGATGGTCAAATTGCTAAAATAGTTGAAAGCGTATTTGATATGCGTCCATACTTTATTGAGCAACGTTTTAAATTACGTACACCAATATATAGCGAAACTGCTGCTTACGGTCACATGGGTCGTAAGAACGAAACGGTAACTAAAACTTTTAAATCACCTGATGGAAAAATAAAAACTATGAAAGTAGAATTGTTTACGTGGGAGAAATTAGATTATGTTGCAAAAGTAAAAGCAGCATTTAAAATAAAATAATCGGTTAAAAACATAAATTAAAAAGCCTTCTGAATTTCAGAAGGCTTTTTTTGTGGGTCATTCCGGCCTTGAGCCGGGATATCATTACTTACCAATATTTAAATGCTGAGATGCTGAATCAAGTTCAGCATGACGAAAATGTTACATGGAATAATATTTTGAGTCTCAAGCAGAAACTTACCCGAACAAACAACAAAAGAAATAGGTAGAGGGAGGGCTTTTTTGTTATAAAGGTTTTAAATAAAATAAAGCTATAAAAGGTTTAGCTACGTGTCTGCCCTCTGTTATAAGTGATTGATCAATTGCATTAAATAATTGTTCGTAAAGAGAATGATCCTGTGGATTATTGAATAATGCTGTTAATTGCGCAGGTAATTCTTTTTCAAATCCAAACATTGTATCTCCTTTTACAACCATGCGTTTATAAGCGGCAAGTTTTGAAATTACCACATCTGTATTTCCTAAAAAATGATGGATGGCAATTTCATTCATTAAAGAAATGTGATAAACATCTTTACGAATTTTTCCGGCGATCCTTAAAGCTTCTATTGTATATTTTAAAGCTTGCCTGTATTTTTTTAAATAAATATTTAAAACTGTAAAATTTAAATGCGAGCTTACTTTTTCGTCATCCTTTAAAATATCAACATTTAAGTGAAATTCAGTTTCAAAGGGCTTTATCTTGTTGATGCTATCTTTGATTTTATCACTCGAAATAATAATATTTGTTCTTATTAAAACAAACAGAGTAAATAACTCTGTTCTGATATCTGAATTTGTATTTTTTTTAAAATCCGAAAGTGTTAACTCTTTTTCGTTTAAAATATCTTCAGCATCATTAAATCTTTTTTGCTAGAATAGAACCACGCATACATTGCGAATGGATTTTAAATAAATAATTATATTTTTGATTTTTACCTCAGGATAATTTTCAAACAGATCTACTGTTCTTTGTGCATATAAATAAGCTTTATCGGGTTGCCCGCTTTTCATAGCAAGAAATGCATTGACTTTATTATAATAGATCTTTGCTAAAGGATGAAAAGCATTCTCTTCATTTTCAAGAAGCCGTTGATAGGTTTTTGTGATCGGGTGGCCATCACCAAAAAAATATAAAGTAGAAGATTCTAATTTTATCAATGCTTCCATATTTTGAAACTCCATTAAATTAAAATACTCTTTATGAAATTTTGAAAAAAGCTCTTTATCATTTACATATTGGTTTTTTAAATAATTAATATCAGCCGCTGAAATAGCACTTTTAAGCTTTAACTCCAACGCTTCCATTTTTATTAAATAATCATATTTAAAAGCATCGTTAATGATCTTATCTAATATTTTAAAACCTTCCTTGTAATGCTCTTTAAAGATCAAAACTTTAGCGCGTTTTAAATTTTTTAAAGAGCTATCTGTGTTGGGCAATTCTTCTTCATGAAGTTGATAAAGTATATCAATGATCTTATAATAAAGCCTGGTTGAATTTCCGGTAATAATTAAACTATCTTTTTTCTTTTTTAGATCAAGTTGTTTTTCAATTTTATTGAAGTCAGATAATAGACCGTTGGAGTCCTCATCAAAAGAAAAAGCTTTTAAATTAAGATTGATATATCTTTTCTCACTCTTGTTTAAAGAGCCAATTATGTTAATAAGCTGTTGAGACGTAAACCTTCGGGGAACCACGCCTTGACTGCTTCTTAAATCCGGCATAGCTTTGCTGAATAAACATAATAGTAAAGCTATGAAAAAAAATCAAGCACTACAGGAGGCAAAATTGGCGATGATACG
>JACDED010000060.1 GCA_013816615.1 Bacteroidota bacterium | reverse complement strand
GGCGTAACTGATGTTAAATTCTTCTTGTTTAGGTTAGGGAAACTGTTTGCTTAATGAATCTGCTCCCCAGAAAATTAAGTTGACCCCTTTTATATAGACAAATTAAATCTTAAAACTTTATCAAAAAAAATATTTTATTCTTTAGCGGCCTGTGATAAAAATTTCAACACATCAGAAAGATGTATTGCTATTGAAGTCAAACGTCCAGATACAATTCCACCTGCGTCTCCTATTTTAAAGTCTACGTTCCCTGAAAACTCAGGAGTAAAACTAGAGTTTATTTTAAGTAAAAGTGAGGACATCTTAAAACATATTATTTTTAGAAAAAATGCGATTAATGAAGAGTTTATTGGGATTAAAACTTTAACAAAAACAGATTCAAGTCAAGTATTTATTGATTCTACTTCGGAGTATGGAAAGACATACACTTATCGCTTAGTGGCCTATGATGAAGACAACAATAGTTCTTCATCAAAAGATCTAACTATTAAATACGAGACTGGGTATAGAAAAAAGTTAACTAAAATTAATTTTGTGGTTGACAGAACATTGAAAAGTGTTAGCCTTAATTGGGAATACAACGAAAACGAAATAGAAAAATTTATTTTATATCGTAAAAAAGATAATGAACAGTTAACTATCATAAAAACAGTTGATGGAAAAACATTATCATACATTGATAGAACGCCAAATATTGGAAATGTATATGAATATAGAGTAAAAGCTGTTTTGTATAGTGGAGCAGAAAGTATAATTAGCGACCCTGTTAAAGTTATTTATTAATATGAAAAAAACATTACTATTGGTATTTGCTTTGGTTTTGTTTCGCATCAGTGCGCAACCAATCTTGACATACTCACTTACGTATGCGGAAGAGGTTGCCGCATTAGCATTCGATTCAACAAATAATAAAACATTTTATAATGTGGGACAAGGATGTGCTGTTTGGAACGCCCCATGCGCTCTTTCATATACACCTGCAATGAGTAATCTCATAAATAAATATGACTTTTCGGACAATAATTTTAGTTCGATTATGAATTCAAATTTGGTAGTTGGTGCGGCAACTCATGCACTTAAAAATTTTAATTCTTCAATTGCAAAACAATCACTATTTCAAGAATCAAGCATTTATACAAATCTTGGGTATTTCTTTAGCAGAATTGATACTACTAATTTATCACCCATTTGGACATATTCTACAAATACGGGAGTAAAGGAAGTTTCAACGTTTGAAATTAAAAATGATTCTTTGTTTTTATTTGAAAGAGACTCGAGCTCCGGAAAAAATTATTATACAGTGATATTAAAAAATAAAAGCACAGGCTTTAATTTACCTTACACTTCTTTAATACAAAGTAATCCAGGTAATATTCAAGGTGCAATACAAGGATATATAAGTAACTCTGCTTTAATAAATAATAAAATTGTTTTATCGGGAATTTTTTCGGCTTCTGTTTCAGCTTCATATATTGCCAGGAATCTTGTTGTGTTTGATATTGCCAGCGGTCAATTGCAAGCCCCTCCTTCTGCTTTTTTATCTAATACAGTTGTTCACGATATGGTTCATCTAAATAATAAAATATATCTCGCAGGGTTGTTTTCAAGTATTAATGGACAAACTCGAAAAAACTTTGCTGTACTTGACAATAATTTAAATTTATTAGCAGATACTGTTCAATTTACTGGTCTTGGCGCACCCTCAACAGTATGGCTGGACAAAATCGTTTTTTATGATAAATATTTAATTGCCAAGGGTAATTTTAATAAAATCGACAATACTGTTGTTTCTGCAACAAACACTTTTTCAGTTAGGGTAATTAATACAGCTAATAATACAGTAATGCCATGGACAATTAATTTACCTACAGGCAGCATTGGTGCTAACGGTTATACTTTTCATACGATAAAGAATAAATTGTACATAAAAAAAAGAGGCAATCCATCTCCTCTTTATATATATTGTTTCGAGCCAATCTCTTACTCTCAGAATATTTTATTTCCAGGCAGTAATCCATCGAATCCAAGCCCATCAATTGCGCTTTGCGCACCTGATAATGGTAACTCAAATGTTTTTACTGCGCCGGTTAAATACGCTACAATTTATAATTGGAACTTCTCAGGCTCTAATGCCACAGTTGTTCCAATCAGTGATGGAAAAACTGCAAAATTAGTTATTGCTGCAAATGCTACGAGCGGTATATTAACGGTTACGGGTTCAAATGATTGTGGGCTAACATCGTCATCCGCAACATTAAATATTACAGTTAACCAGAAGCCTCCTTTTAATTTACCAATTTCACCACAACTGATAATTTGTAATCCAGACTCAACCTTGTTACAAGCAACAAGTATTAATCCAACAACAATACTATGGCGAAAAAATTTAGCTTCTGTATATAAACCGCAGCCATTTTATGTCAAAACTTCTGGAAATTATTATATGATCATAACAGACAATGCCAATGGATGTAAGGATAGTGGACTAGTAATTGTAAATAATGATAAAGCCTTACCAAACGTAAAAATTACCTCCCATACTTATCCCGGCGTATCAATTCCAATAGATACTGTTACATGCTTTTCTCCTTTAGTAAATATTGTTGCCGCATCGGATACTTCTGGAGTGTCAATCTCATGGAAAAGTATCGCAACAAATTCTATTTTCTCTAATCCTTTGACCATCTCTGGTCAAAATAATTTAAAAGTAATTGTTAATCGAAACAGTAATAATTGTGTTGATTCTTCTTTAATTGTTCTGGTAGGTCAGGATAACGCAAAACCAATCATGTCTTTAAATAATACATCCCCATCAATCAATTGTAGTATTTATTCAGCATCAATAACCGCTGTGTATTCTCCAACAAATTGTAATGCTTTGTGGAGCGGCCCATTAAGTTACACCTCTGCAAATCCTGCCACAATTTCTAACGTAGGTAAATATTATATCTCCATTTCTAATTCTTTAAATGGTTGTTCAAAGTTAGATTCTGTTTTATTGACATATAATAATACACTGCTATTAAAATCCAGCAACGATTCTGTAATTTGTAAGCAAGCCTCGCTCGTGTTAAACTCAGTTGCAGTTGGAACTTTATCAGGCATTAATTATTCATGGAGCTCTGGTCAAAATTCTAATACAATTAATGTTAATCCCCTTTTATCAACTAATTATATAATTATTGCTAATGGCCCTGGAGGCTGTGTTGGGAAAGACACAATTAAAATTAATGTGCCCACTGACATAAAAGACTCAATAATTACCTATAAAAACTGTAACAATAATAACACCGGTACTATTTTAATGTATGCAAAGGGCGGGATACCTCCATATAAATATTCAATAAATAATGGCACATCATTTACTTTCGCAAACGCGTTTACAAATATTCCTTTTGGAAACTATAACTTAATTATACAAGATTCGATCGGGTGCGTTAAAACCAATACCATAAGTTTAAATATTTCTGGTAATTTACCTGTTCCAAAATTTTTAGCTAGTACACAAAATTTTAAAAGCGACACAATTATTTTGGTAGATATCAGTATACCGAAAGCTGATTCAGTTCAATGGGTATTACCAAATCAAGCATCAATTATTGGAGGCACTATGTTTAACCCAATGATCTTTTTAAACGATACGGGACAGTTTTTAGTAACAATGAAAGCGTATTATGGTAATTGTATTATTAACGCAACAAAACAAATTAGTTTTGCTTTAGCAGATTCTTTACACGCAACCAATGCTAATGCCAATGGAATTAAAACATTTAGTTTATATCCAAATCCAAATACGGGGCAATTTACAGTTTTTGTCGAATTCTATAAAAAGCAAAATGTCAGTATTCAGGCGTGGGATCAAAGCCCTTATAAACATTTTCAGCAAAATTTTTATGACACCAACAGTATTACTTTGCCAATAGATCTTAGCCAGTTAATAAATGGAACATATGTATTAAGAGTTATTGGGGAGTATGATGCTAAAAATAAAATATTTATTATTAATCATTGAGTCTGTTGAAATATAGAGGATATAAAATATTTATTATTTGTTTTTTAGCTTTCACGACATTGTGTGTTGCGCAAGATCTTGATAAGATCGGGAAGAAAGATATGCTTAAAGTTACTGGAGGATTAAATTATAGTTCTGTATTTTATAATGCAAAAGGAATACAAAACAGACGACAACCTTTTACATACTTTCTTAATGGAAATATTACTGCAAATGTTATTGGTATTACGTTGCCATTTACTTTTAATTATAGTAACAACCAGGTTAATTATACACAACCATACAATATCCAAAGCTTTAATCCAACATATAAATGGGTAAAAGGTTATGCGGGTATAACGTCAATGAACTTTTCGCAATATACAATGGCTAATCATATTTTTGCGGGGGGAGGAATTGAATTGAGCCCAAAGAATTTCAAAATTGCTGCAATGTATGGTCGATTGAAAAAAGCAACGGAGTTTGACTTCGAAAATAGTCCCGATATCAATATTTCATATAAGCGTGTTGGTTGGGGCGGTTTATTTGGATATGGAAAAAACGGCAATGATATCAAGATTATTTATTTTTCTGCTAAAGATGATTCTAAATCGTTAACGTTCGTTCCAATAAATACAAATATTACTCCAATGGAGAATACTGTTGTTAGTTTGGTTGGCAAAACAAAATTATTTAAATTATTTACTTTGGATGCTGAGTATGCATTAAGTGGGCTAACAAGAAATATAACTTCGCCAGCTGATTTAAACTCGGCTCCAAAAAATCAATTGCCACTAATTTTTAATCCAAATTCAACCTCTCAGTTTTTTTCAGCATATAAAGGAAGTTTAGGCTATAGGTATAAAATTTTAGGAATAAATTTTAATTACGAACGTATTGAGCCTGAATATAAAACTCTTGGCGCTTATTATTTTAATAACGATTTAGAAAATTTTACAATTGCACCTTCTCTAACATTATTTAAAGGCAAATTAAATTTAAGTCTTAATACAGGGGTGCAAAGAAATAATTTAAAGAATGATAAGCTCAATACAACAAGCAGATGGGTGGGATCAACAAATATAAATTATGCGCCTAATCAGCAGTGGAATTTAAACTGTTCTTATAGCAATTTTAGCAGTTATACGAAACAAAGGCCGCAGGAAGATCCATTTTATAAAAACACATTAGACACACTAAATTTTTATCAATTAACGCAAAGTAGTATGATAAGTGTTACGCGAAATTTTGGTAACAATTCTATTAAGCAAAACCTAATGTTATCTGCAAACTATCAAATAACAGGGCAAAATCAGGGGGCGATTAATAACCCAGGTTTGTTTGGAACTACTTCGGATATAAAGTTACCATCAAAAATAATAAATGCAAATTTAGGACATAATATGATGTTTAGTAAAAGCAAAACTGCTGTAACAACTGCTTTTAATATAAACAATAGTGTTCTTACAAATTTTAATACAATATATTTAGGTCCCAATTTAAATCTAAGTCAGGCATTTTTAAAGAGTGTTTTAAAAATGAGCATCGGCACTTCTTATAATCAGGTTTTAACTAATGGCATAAAAACTAACGAAGTTTTTAATCACCGCCTTTCTGCAAATTATGCACCGAAATTAAACAATGAAAAAATTGGAAAATTTAATTTTACTTTAAGCGCTACATATTTGCAAAAACTACAGAATCAGATAAACTCTAGCGCTTTCAATGAATTCACAGGTAACATAGGATTAAATTATAATTTTTAAACTAAAAACAAAGTATAAATATGAAAAAAACAATTAAGATTTCGGTTCAATTTATTTTAGCAGCAACTTTAATTTTTACAGCTTGTAAAAAAAAGAAGGACGAAACACCCACGCCGGAACCTGTTATACCTATACCTGCGATAAATCCGCTAACCGCTACTATAAATGGCACTAATTATACCACTGCAGTTTGGTACAATAATGGAATTAAAGATATATATATGGTATTAACAAGTAACAATAGTTCATCATATTCTTTCTCTGCGTTTCAAAAAACAAATGTTTCAATAGGTATAAAAATACCTTTTGGTACCGGTACTTATAATATAGCTCAAACAGGAAGTGTAACTGCTGGATATTCTGGCTACTACACACAAGATACTACAACTTATTGGAGCGCAATGAACGGCACAATTAGCATTACCGAATTTGACACTAATGGTGCGGGAAGTAATATTTTTAACAAACTAAAAGGTACATTTTCTTTTTCTACAACAACTCAAAAGGGAATAAGTCATAATATAACTAATGGTATTATCGATTATACGAAACCATAAGATAATTATTAAATAAAAACTTATGAATAACACGCATATATTTAATTTTATAAATCATTTTTTACAAAAAAAATGCATTAAATATATGTGCGTATTTTCATTTTTTGTTTTTAACTTAAAATTTTTAATTGTAAATGGCCAAACTTACCCTGTCCAAATTTCAACACAATTAATACCGCCTTACAGTGGTTATTTGCCTGATTACGCTGATCCAAGTGCCGAAAAGTTAAAAGTGATTTTGCAGTTTAATGATTTTAGTGTAGCACAATACAATCTTAAATTAAAATTTGAGATAAAAGGAAATGGCTTTACCTTAAGTACAAAAACTTTTTATAATGCACCACCAATAACTTTATTACCCGGTCAGCCTTTGTTATTAAGCAGTATCGATTTGGCACCCTATTTAAATAGCAATAATTTAGATTTTATCGGTATAAACCAGAATCAGTACGAGCAACGAATGGCTTTGCCTGAAGGATACTATTCTATTTGTGTTAAGGCTTATGATTATTATAACAACACAAATATACAAGTAAGTAACGAAGCTTGTGCTAATGCATGGTTTACTTTAAGCGATCCACCTTTTTTAAATTTACCATTATGCGCTTCTGTAATTACACCTCAAACACCACAAAATGTTTTATTTCAATGGACACCAATTAACCTTGGCAGTCCGAACAGTGCTATGAATACTGAGTATGAATTTGCACTTTGGGAAATAAGACCGGATAGTAATGCAAATCCAAATCAGGTTGTGTTGAGTACCGCACCTGTTTATAGTATTGTTACGCAACAAACGTTTATTAATTATGGTATTATTGAAACGTCACTTAATTTATATATGAAATACGTTTGGCGCGTACGTGTAAAAGATAATACGGGTCGAGATTGGTTTAAGAATAATGGATATAGTCAGATCTGTACATTTACTTACGGCAATCTTACAAACGTTATTGGAAATGCTTTAAATTTAACGTTAAACGCACAAACGGTTAACCATAGGACAGGTCAATGTGATTGGACAAAACAAAGCGCATTTACATCATATCTTTTACAAGTTCGAAAACAGGGGGCGGCTTATTGGTTTGATTACCTTAATATTTCAGGACTCGAAAAAGTAAGTAATCTCGAACCCAATACAACCTACGAATGTAGAGTTAGGGGTGAAGGAAATAATTTAACCGGTAATTGGAGTAATATTGCATTTTTTACAACAGCCGGAGCGCCGAACTTTACGTGTAACGATCAAACTATCTTAAATAATGGTTCGCCGCCGCAACCTTTACCTTTAAATAAAGCCGTAAGTGGTTTAATAATTCAAAGTGGGCAATTTGAAGTAATTACGACGAATATAGAGCCTACTGGAATGCCTGGATGGTACAAAGGAAAAGGATATGCATTAGTTTTCGGAGTTTTACCCGTTGCAGTAAAATGGAGTAATATTTATATTGACATTGATAACCGCCAACAACAAGGTGTAATAGAAGCATTAACTGATGGTATAGATGAATGGTTGCATCAATGGGATGTTTCTATGGCAGAATCAAATGCTAATTATGTTAATGGAACTATTGATAGTATTTATATGAATGGCAACCAGGTATGTTATAATATACAGGGAAATAGTAATGCAATTTGTGTACCAACACCAACAGGAGTTAATGTGATGGTGGTAAGAGATGATGATGGTAATCAATACACAATTAACTTAATGCCGCCGCCACCAAAAATTATAGGCCCAACTAATTATTTAATGTATAGTGTCGACAGTTTAGCAGCTAATGATAGCATGAAAGTAATTTTTAACGCAAGTACCGGGCAAAGTTTTGGTTTTGATAAGAAAGAGTATGCAGCATTTATCCCAAATTACGAAGTCATAAAGCTAAGGAACGAAAAAAAATATTTTGTACCTAATAAAAGTATTGGTGAAACTCAAACGGATGAAGTGTTGGCAGAAATACAAATTATTGAATTTGTTCCCGCACAGTTAAGTTTCAAAACGGCTAGTGGTACTTTATTAACTTCAAGCAATGAAGGAAACAACACATTTAAAATTACAGGAGTATCTGCCAACGCAGGCAGCATTTATGCCTGGTATAATAATAAAAAAATTGGAAAGCTTAATATTTATAGTTTAAAACCAATCGCTAAAAAAGTTATCTTAGTTCCTGTGGACAATGCGAATGTTTCTATAACAAACGGCGATCTAAATGCTATTTTTAAGCAGGCAAACGTTACATGGTCTGTAACAACAGCGCCAACTTTTACATTTAATTTAGGTAACGATGGTCTGGAAGTTGCAGATGCAACGTTAATGAATAAGTATAGTTCTGAAATGCGACAATTGAGAGATGCTTATAAGCAATTCGATTCTCTATATGATAAACATGCTTATTATGTTTTTGTTGTGCCGAATTTCACGAATCCTGATTTAAAAGGATACATGGTGCGAGGTAGAGCTGTTGGTTTTATTTCATCAGATGCAACGAATAAACAAATTGCGCACGAATTAACCCATGGCGCTTTTGGATTAGAGCATACTTTTCCGGCAATAGAAAAAAGCACGAGTAATAATTTAATGGATTATACAAATGGAACGAAATTAGTAAAAGACCAGTGGTATTTTATTCAGGTTGGTAAGATAGATTTAAATTGGTTTGACGAAGAGGAAGACGCATCATACTATTCTGTTTTACACAAGGAAAATTCCGCTTTAGGTGTTTTTTATTGGATCAATAAAATTAAAATAGCTTATAGAAATATCACTAAAATTGCAATACCACAAAATAATTATCTTATTGGAAAAGCTGAAAACGCTGTCCTAGGTGGAATTCAGTTTCCTTTTATTAACGTTTATATAACATCTGCAGGTCCGGGACTTGAGGCCGACGTTAAAAATAAAATATCAGTTGGGACTGCTTCAGTTGGGGACATTGGCAGTCAAATTTCACAAGCATGCCTCTTAGTTGATAATGGTAAAATTATTTTACACACTACACCAGGGATGTTAGCTCCGTTGAAAACTTATCTTGAATCTAATACATTTAAAAATCTAATTTTGTTTGTAAATGGATATCGCCCTGTTGTTAACAGAAATGGTGATCCAATTAAATATTGTTTGTCCGAATATGATGACTCAAACAATCAGGTTGAAGCCGGTGATTCCAGAGGGTATTGGAAAGGCATTGACGCCCAGTTTATGAATAGAATAGAAACAAGACAGGCAGTGTATGCCGATGGGCATCACAGTGTGGGAACCTCAAATCACGGAAGTGTAGGAAGTTATGGAGCTGCAAATTTACAATCTGAATTTGCATTGGAGATATGTTCTCTTCCTGGTTTAAATGGTGAGGTTTGCAATCAAAATCATTATTTACATACTACTCCAAATTTTGGGGGATTTATGAAAAGACAAAGTAGTGGAGAAAACGCTGCTCAAGATCTAATAACTAAAATCAACCAGGGAATGTATATTTTTAACAAAAACACCGATACTTTGGATATTGTATCACATAGTATGGGCTATGCTTATGCGATCGGTATGATTAAAAAATTAAAATTAGAAGGGATTAAGTTCGGGAGATTTTATATCATCGCGCCTGAAAATGCGATGTGTGGAGGAGATGATTGGAATAAATTTACTGAAGTATGGCAATACGGAAGTAATTTAGGTGAAACAAACCAAGACGCTTATTATTTGCAGGATGGAGTAGCCCCACAATGCGCGGCTCCTAATATCACTAAGACATATCCGAATACAAGAAATGGTAGAATATTCATTCCATCATCAGTTACAACAAAAAGTTTTTTGGGTAGTCATAGTATCGCAAATTATGGTTGGATTTTTAATATTCAGAATGTGGCAGGTCCACTTGGTTATGGTTATGTTAAGAAGAGGAATTAACTTATTTTTAGTATTTTTTTTAATAGCATGTGAGAATAAAAATGAGACACATGATATTACAAATGAAGTAAAGAAAGTAAGTATTAATTTAGTAGGTCAGCAAAATTACACTCATATAGTTTCTATAATGAATGATAGCATCAAACATTGGAAACTAAATAATTTAAGAAAATATATTGAAGTTGAAGGAACCTCTGAATATATTGCAGATAGTTTGCTTTGCTTTAATAATAATAAAACTAGATTTATTACATGTTTAATTGGCAAGGTTTTATTAAAGCCAAATCCGACAGCGGGGATTACTTTTTTTTATGGCGAAAAAATTAACAATCTGTGGTATTTTTTTTCGGGGAACCATATCTTCATACCACATGAAATGAAAAACATTAAAGACGGAAATCCTTTTGATTTTAAAGAGCTTCACCAAATTTCTTTAAAAGAAGTTTATAATGGATATTTGAAAAGTAACGGTGAAATAAATGAAGAGTGGTTTATAAGTCATTTCGAAAATGTTGGTTGGTGTAGTACTTGTAAAACAACTGAAGATTTTCAGAAATCTCGGCTCGAAGATGTTAAAACTTTATGGTTGCAAAGAGATACCACTCAACCAATAAAACAATTACCTTAAATGAACAAAGCTTTAATTAATTTTTTTATTTTTACTCTTAAACCCAACAAAATTAGTATGGATCGTTTAAAAATTACAGGCCTTATTGTGGCTTTATACCCTGCTTTGTTTTTTTCGCAAAACATAAAAGTTAGTTTAGAAAAATTCAGATATGAGTTTATGCCCAAAGAAGTTTTGCCAGCCGAGTACAAAAGTTATAAGGTTGATGTTTATAGCAATGCTACCGACGGTGTACCTTTAAACTCAAGGCATGTTTATATTGCCGAAGAATATATTAAAGGATTAAAGAATGTTTCGGTACCCTATTCAAAAAGCGGTATTATGATCGGTGGTTTTGTAATAGGGAAAGATAAAAATACTGAAAAAACCGACGTTCTTTCCGACCTGCAAGTATCGGTTGTATTTAATAATATAGAAATGCTTGACAAAAAAGAATTTTTAAATAAAACTACAAATACACAAACTAATCAGGTTGAAACTTATTATACGTACAAACTTTTTTTTAAATTTTCATATTATATAAAGGTGAGGGATATTAAAACCAACAAATATATTTTGGATACGTTAATTGATACACCAAAAACGACTTTATTTCCTAACGATTACAGGTATGATGCCTTTGGCAATAAGATCGCTTTTCCGGGCTGCAACAACAAACCCGATCTGGATTTAGACTATAATAAAAATGCAAATACTCTGTACCTTAATTCAAAGGATGCTTTAGTTCAAACTTGCATGAACGAAACAAAATCGGTTTTAAAAAGCCTGTATAGTTATTATTGGGATAATGTAATGATAACCACCTACAGGGTAAAATCAAAAAGCCCTTTGTTTGATGTGTGTGATACTGTTTCTGAAATAATAAGTACCATTTGCGACTCAACATCCTTTAATACTAAAAATGAAAGACATTTAAACTGGCATACTTTTTTTATTAAAACAAAAGCAAAAAAGCTTACTGCTATTTGGCAAACAATGCTTACCGATGAAAAGTATACGGCTGAATTTAAAAACCAAAATGATAAAACAGAATTTATTGATCGTATGAAACGAAATTTGATCCTGGGGTATTTAATGAGTGACGAATTTGACCTGGCTTTAAAATATTTTCAGGAAATTGAGCCAAACATGAGGGTAAGTGAATTTGATAATATGAATGATGCAAATATAAAAAGACTTATTTCGATTACTTATCGAGAAAAGCAGTTATATGTCAAACATAAAGAGATTTTTAATTTTAAATAATACTTAATGTAACCTAAGCATTCCCTCATTCTCCCTTTACACTTCTCCATTTGCCGGCTCAAATGCCCGCCGGGTTTTTGCCCTCTCCAAAGGTAGGCACAGTGAGTGCTAAGCCGTAAGCACACAAAGCATTTCGGCCTCAAAGAAATTCTGTAAGATCTGTGTTTTAATTTTCCTGATAGATTTTAAATGCGTGAATCAGTTTATTGTATTTGAGCAGTACCATTGCATTTTAAATCATATAAGCCCGCGCTGTTCGAGCCACTGACAAAATGTTTTCTTGATGTGGCGAGTTTGCGGGCGACTGAAAAAATTAAAGCTACAGATCAAGGAATTTATTTGCAGCCTTGAATTTTTTGCTTACTTTTTTGTTCAAGCAAAAAAGTGAGGACTGGAATTTGTCAATAAGGTTTTATAGAGCTTTGTCCCGATAGCTATCAGGATTTGCTCAACTTTTTGTCAGGAAAAAGTGGATTAAATAATTTTATCCATGACGCACTTATAATCTGCACTAATTTTTAATTGTTTGGTGAAACTAATTTTTCTTATCTTATGAAGAAGAAAAATTTCGCTAACAAAAAACACATTATTTTGAAGGGTGTAGATTTGAGAAATCCGTGTAATTAGTGGCTATTTTTTGGCCAAATTGGTTAACAATTACTAAGGTTAAAACATCTCCATTTGCTTGCTTTCAGTCAATGTTTTTTTGTAAAGTGCAATTACAGTTAGCCTTGCTTTGGCATGATCTACCATGGGTTCGGGATAGTTTGCTGTGTCAAATTCAGGCACCCATTTTTTTATGTATTCAAATTTTGGATCAAATTTTTTCTGTTGCTCTGTTGGGTTAAAAACCCTGAAGTAGGGTGCGGCATCGCAACCACTGCCCGCTGCCCATTGCCAGCCACCGTTATTGGCACTGAGATCAAAATCATTTAATTTTTGTGCAAAGTAAGCTTCGCCCCAACGCCAGTCAATTAAAAGATCTTTAATTAAAAAACTGCTTACGATCATGCGCACGCGGTTATGCATAAAACCGCTTGCATTCAATTCACGCATGCCGGCATCTACAATCGCGAAACCTGTTTTGCCCTCGCACCATTTTTTAAAATCTTCTTCGTTGTTTTTCCAGGCAATAGTATCGTATTGTTTTTTAAAGGCATTAAAAGCCGCGTGTGGAAAATGATGTAATATCATCATATAAAAATCGCGCCATATTAATTCGTTCAGCCAGGTGTCGCTTTGCGTTAAACTTTTTTCAACCAGGCTTCTTATGCTTATAATACCAAAGCGTAAATAAATACTTAATCTACTTGTGCCTGCAATTGCCGGAAAATCGCGCTGTTGCTTGTATTTTTGCAGCAACTCGTTGCTTACATTTATTTTTTTATTTAAAGTAACATCTGTTTTTTTAAAACCAATTTTTTGAAGCGATGGAATTTCCTTTGCATTTAGTTTCGCAAAATTTCTAAAATATTTTTTTGTTGGGTAGGCTTTATAATAAAAGGGTTTTAATTTCTTTTTCCATTTATTGGCATAAGGCGTAAAAACAGTATAGGGTTTTCCATCATCTTTTGTTACTTCATCTTTTTCAAAAAAGCATTGGTCTTTATAAGTTTTAAATTCAATATTGTGTTTAGCAAGTAATTGTTTTATTTCTTCATCCCGCTCTTTAGCATAAGGTTCATAATCGTGATTGGTGTAAACGTTTTTTATAGAGTAGGCTTTAATTAGTTGTTTAAATACTTCTTGCGGCGTACTATAAAAAACGTTTAATGTCGATCCGAATGAAATTAATTCTTCATTAATATGCGTAATAGCCTGGTGTATAAAATCAACACGGCGGTCATGTTTATCTTCCAGCTGATCTAAAATAGTTTTATCAAAAATAAAAACGGGTAAAATGTTTTTGTTTTCACGCAACGCGTAATACATGCCTGCATTGTCTTGTAGCCGCAAATCTCTTCTAAACCAAAACAACGTTACCTCTTTCATAAATAAAAAAAACCCTCCAGCTATGGTAGGGTTATTTCAACAACACACAAAATTTTTAGATGCTAATTTCTAAAATGTTTTAAGCCATCCATTAAAATTTTTCTGGCAATAAATATACGGCTCTTAACAGTGCCTAATGGTAATTTCATTTCCTGTGCAATTTCTTCGTATTTATAACCATTGTAGTAACGTGTAAACGGGACTTTGTATTCATCACCCAAATTTTCAATATGGCGAATTATTTCTTTTGCGTTCAATCTGCTCTCGCTATGATCGTAACTGTTTTGTTTAAACGCACGGTCCATGGCAATATCATCACCTTTACTAATAAGCTGTTTTGTTTTTACATTACGGCGGTAAGCATTAATAAACGTGTTTTTCATTATGGTAAATAACCAGGCTTTTATATTTGTACTTTCTTCAAATTTTTCGCGGTAGGTTATTGCTTTTAAATAAGTGTCCTGTAAAAGGTCTAAAGCATCGTCAGTATTTCGGGTAAGACTTAGAGCAAAGTTTTTTAATGAACTTTTTTCATTCATTATCCTGGTATTAAATTCAATTGCTGTCATATTCTCGTCTTTTAAGTGGTTGAATTCTACATAAATATAATAATGTTTAATAAATTGAAAAAAAGATTAAACAAAAAGAGTGTTAAAACTAATAGCCTTAAATGGTTGCAAAGCAAATGCCAGTACTTTTACCTGTTTTTGTGTAAAAAATTACACAAATTGTTCAGTACCTCTTTAGCTTATATACGTATAAATCCCCGTGTTTAGATTTATCCAGGTCATTTCAATGCCAAAACCCGCTTTTTTTTGAATAGATATAAAAATGTACTTTTACTATCTAAAAAATTTTAAAAACATGTCGGCACATTTAAGCGAGCAGGAACTACAAAGAAGACAAAAGTTAATTGATCTAAGGGCGTTGGGTATTGACCCATATCCTGCAGAAGAATTTAAAGTAAATGTAAATGCACTAGATATAAAGGATAATTACGATCGTGATAAATTAAATTACAAAGATATTTCTATTGCTGGCCGTATTATGAGCGTGCGTGATATGGGCAAGGCTTGTTTTGCTGTTATACAGGATGCTACAGGCCGCATGCAGTTATACATTCGTAAAGATGATATTTGCCCTGGCGAAGATAAAACGCTTTATGATGTTGTTTGGAAAAAGCTAATGGATATTGGTGATATTATTGGCGTAAGCGGTTATGTATTTACAACAAAAACCGGTGAGATCTCAATACACGTTACAACTTTAAAAATGTTAAGCAAAGCGTTAAAGCCATTGCCAATTGTAAAAACAGATGAATCAGGAAATTCTTTTGACGAGGTAAGCGACCCTGAATTCAGATTCCGTCAACGTTACGTTGATCTGATCATTAATCCACAAGTGCGCGATACATTTAAAAAACGTTCGCAAATAATTAATTCAATCCGTACAACTTTAAATAATGCAGGTTTGTTAGAGGTGGAAACGCCCATTCTGCAAAGCATACCGGGTGGTGCAACCGCGCGCCCTTTTATTACACATCACAATGCTTTAAATATGCCTTTGTACTTGCGTGTTGCAAATGAGTTGTACTTAAAGCGTTTAATTGTTGGTGGTTTTGAAGGTGTGTTTGAGTTTGCAAAAGATTTTCGTAACGAAGGTATGGACCGCACACACAATCCTGAATTTACCGTGTTGGAATTTTATATCGCTTATAAAGATTACAACTGGATGATGAACTTTACAGAGCAAATGCTCGAAAAAATTGTAAGCGATCTTTATGGTAAAACAGAAATACCCGTTGGCGATAAACAAATAGATTTTAAAGCGCCATTTAAACGTGTTACCATGTACGAAGCTATTAAAGAATTTACAGGCTTTGATATTAGTGGCATGAACGAAGAAGCTTTACGCGATGTTTGCAAAAAATTAAACATACATGTTGAAGCCCACGCCGGTAAAGGAAAATTGATAGATGAGATCTTTGGAGAGAAATGCGAGGGCAACTATATTCAACCTACTTTTATTACCGATTATCCTGTTGAAATGAGTCCGCTTACCAAAAAACACCGCAGTGTTGAAGGTTTGGTTGAACGTTTTGAATTAATGATAAACGGTAAGGAGATTGCCAATGCATACAGCGAGTTAAATGATCCTATTGATCAACGCGAGCGTTTTGAAGAACAATTAAAATTAATGGAGCGTGGTGATGATGAAGCTATGTTCATTGATCATGATTTTTTACGCGCGCTTGAATATGGTATGCCACCAACCGCTGGTATTGGTATAGGAATTGATCGTTTAACCATGCTTTTAACGAACAACGCTGCTATCCAGGAAGTACTTTTCTTTCCGCAAATGCGCCCTGAAGTAGTAGCTGTAAAGGAAGAAGCTTAAGTATTTTTACCGGTATTTAACAAAGTTTAAAAACAATAACTTGTTAGTTACTTGCGTTGCTATTATTTTTAAGACTGTTTTATTATTTATCTTTGCTCAGCTATTCACAAATTTGAGAATAATCGTTAAAATATTCTTTTGTTTTGCTTTTCTTTTTATCCTTTCCTGCCAGGGAGAGAAGAAAGAAGAAGTGAAGGCGAAGCCACGTATTTTTGAAGGCTATCATCCCATGTTGGATGAGATCATTCGCTCAAAAGACGGTGTTTTCAGAGGCATTAATTTAAACAGTAAACCGGAAGTTATTAAAACTATTGAAAGCGCTGTGCCTGTAGAGCGGTCGCCGGGTCATTTATATTTTGAATATAAGATAAATGACGAGACAAATTATTCAATCGATTATACTTTGAATAAAGATAGTCTGGAAGAAATTAATTTGCAGATAAACAGTAACGACCTTGAGCTTGCCAACTATTTATTTTGCGACCTTAAAGATTATTATGCTAACAAGCTTCCAAATCCAACCGAAGATAAAGGTTATGTGGTTTATAATTGTTTTGAAGGCCAGCGTAAACCTTTTGTGGTATCCTTAAGCGATAACTCATCGCCAACACAGGGCACCATTAATATGGTTATTTATAAGGATAAATAATTTCCGGACCTACTCCTTAATTATTTTTTTAGTTGTAAAATTATTTTTCTCATCTTTTATTTTCAGAAAATAAATTCCGCTTTCAAGCTGAGAGATAATTATGCTTTGTGAACCGTTAAGGGTTTGAGATAAGATCTTTTTTGCGTTAACATCAAACAGTTCCACTTCATAATTTAAATTTGTTTCGGCAAATTCAAAATTCAAAATAGTGCTGCAGGGATTTGGATAAAAAGAAACAGCAATAGCATTATTATTTTCTTTTACACCAACCGGCACATCTATCATCCAGGTTTCTTTTAAACGTGTATCGCTAACATTAATACCACAACTATAATAAAATTTATCGCCACTGGCGCAGCTCATGCCACCTTTACGTCCCGCTGAAGGCATTACAGGGCCTGGGTTCCAGGATCCTGTTATATCATTATAAAACCACATATCATTATAATAAGTATTTAATGTATCGCGGCCGCCAAACATTACCAGCTTGCCTGTTGTTGTTTTTAATGCTGCATAGGCACGGCCTTTTGGTTGTGGAAAATCCATTACCTTGGTCCATACATCTGTTACATTATTGTAACTATACATTTCTTTTCTGAAGGATTGATTATTGTCTAATCCAAAAAGTAAATAACCAACACCATTTAAAACCGAAGCGCCTGCGCGCCATCTGCCGCCAAAAGGAAAATTATTTTTTTGCAACCAGGTATTTGTACTTATTGTATATTCCCAAACTTCATCACTTACCGTACCACTTTGAAATTTACCACTAACAATAATTATTTTATCGCCATACTCTAAACAGCTTGCGCCAATTAATCCGTTACCGGGTTTACCTGTAAGCACTGTCCACGTATTAGTTGCAACATCATAACGTTGCAAGTCAGTAAACACGGCATTAGAATATCCTGCACCGCTAAAAACATAAAACGAATTTAAATAGGAGAAGGCGCAGGCGTATTGCCTGTCCGAATTAACCGGCATCGATGCAATAGCCGACCAGGTATTTGTTGCAAGATCTAAGGCATAAAAATCTTTACCTAAAGTAAAGCCTGCTAATAAGCCGGTGCCGAAATAAGCTTTGCCATTAAGGCTTACAGCAACGCCATCATCTCTTTCAGTAGCTGGAAAATCTGTAAGCTGCACCCAGGTTTGGGCAACTAAAAAATTGGAAAGAAGAATAAAAGTGTAAAATAATTTCATGTATGTTTTTTTTGAATTTCTTCTTAGTGTATAACGTTATAATTAATATTTAAGTATAACCACCTTTTGTTTTTTAAATACTTTATTGCTTTTGCTTAAGTATACAGTATAAACACCTTCGCTAAAATCACTTGTATTTATTTCCTGCGAGATATACGATTGCAAATATCCTTTTTTGATCTCTTTGCCAAGCATATCTACAATGTAATAATTTACCACCGCTATATCATCTCCATTATAAAGCAAACTAAAATTAGTATTTGCAGGATTGGGATAAATCAACAAGGCATTTTCTTCTGCCGGACTGGCTTCAGATCTTATGCCATCCCATTTGCTGTTGGTGCAAATGGCGTTATCAATAGATGTAAGTTTTGCGCCATTTAGTACGTTTACAAAGCCACCTAACATTACGGTTATATTTGTTTCAATACCTGTTAGTTTACTATCTGCAAAACGTATAACGGTATTTGGCCCTGATATCAGAAACGTAACACCGGGATGAACTACTATTTTTCCTAATACAACGCGCGATGAATCCCAGGTTGTGTTTTGTGTTATATCAATTATATTATTTGGCCCGCTCGTATAGGCTTGTTGCGAGTTACACTCGTTATATAGCTTGGCCATGTAATTATCATCAAAGTTGCCACTTGAGTTACCGCTAATAGTATAACCACCGTCTTGCGTTTGTGTGATCTTATACATACACTCCTGTCGTTTAAGATCGCCGGGTGGTGGCCGGCGTGGCCTGTTCTCTTCAAGATCAAATGTTTTTGTCCAGTGAAGCGCACCGGTCCTGGTATATTTAACAACTAATGCATCCGTATCCCAATCAGTAAATCCAAGATCGGGACAACCAAATAAATACCCTAACTCATTTGGGGTTGGGGGAGAATGGTTACCCTTTGGGGGCCGTGTGGAGCTTACTGCAATAAAACCACCATCATCTGTTTCTTCTACACCAATTCTAAGATCAAATGCATTTATCGCACCCATTGCAGAAGGATTTGTTCCATTATGAACCAACAGGCCGTTTGCATTATACCTGTATACAAAACCCTGCCCTTGGTTTAATCCGGCTGACCCACATTTTGCACAATCTCTCACAACGGGAACCAGTAATTGATCAAGTGCTTTATGATATTTTATTTCCCAAATGTTTGAATTATAATTTGGCCCAACGCCTGCAATTTGAATTGGGTTATTTGCCCAGTTATTACTAAGATTTAAATTTTGATCTACATTCCAGATAAATGCGTTGTTAAGATCTTCCTGGCCCGTATTACCAAAATAATAAATAGTTGCAATTGCATAATCGCCGGTTGACAGGATTTCTTCCAATGAATGTCCAATGCCGGCAGCGCAATAACCACTTGTTGGGTTTGACATCGGTTTTAGATCTGTACCATTTAAGGGTAACACCGCTTTTTTTAACAGGTGTCCTGTTGCAGGATCTATTTCAAGAAGAAAAGGATACCCGGGACCGCTGGCAATATTTGTTGCCTGCGCATACCCTGTTGCAATTAAATGTCCGTTAGAGCTTTTAATAATATCGTAACCATAACTTTTACTTTCATATGCAATTAATGGTGATAGTGCATAATCAGGGTAGCCATACAAAGCTTCCCATTGCACATTGCTGGTGGCTATTTCAACTTTTGCAATATATAAGTGGCCGCTTTCATTTGTATAACTTGTAACGCCTAAATTATTGAGCGAAAAATTATCGTTTGGATTTGCGGCTGTTGGATTGTAAGCTATAAAATTCACCTTATCCTTATACGGTCTTATGCCTAAATGCACACCAACAATGTAAGCGTAATCCGGATCTTGAGGATCCTGGATCACTTCTTCAATGGCCCCAACGGTTTTGGGCTTGCAGTAGATCATATTTCCTAACAGATCGTTAAGGCCAACATTTCCTCTTGAGGGCGTTCGGTGTTCGCCAATATAATCCCTGTCAGAACAGCCTTCGGGTAATTGTGTATAATCATAAAGGGCCGGCGTTATAGGATTGTACGGTGATTCAGGGCCCTCGTTATACATAAGTTCGGCAGCGGCATAGGTTGCGGCAGTACTTACCAAATTTGTATACCCGCAGGTAATGTAAGCAGTGTGCTGTCCGGCAGCAGTTAAAACATTTTTATGACTGTACCACCATTCTTCGCCACTTTGTTGTTGGGTTTGCGGCTGCCCGTTAAGGCCACGGGGCGACCAGGTAGATTTTTGCCATTCAATACCAGGCGAGAGCTGCGCATTGGCAGTAAAAAGCACTATGAAGTAAAACAAAAAAAGTAACAGCTGTTTCATAATAAATTTACCGTAATGGTGGAGGATAATCAGAAATAAAAATACAACATATTTAAGCAAATGCCATAAAAAAAGCCATCCTGTTAAGATGGCTTGTTAAAATAATTCGACGAAAATTAAGCGGTTCCGGTTTTTCTTACACCTGTGGTTTTTTTAACACCCACGCTGGTTTTAGCCTTACCCGATTCTTTCGTTACAGATTTTTTAATTGCTTTTGTTTTATCATCTGTTTTAATAGCTTTTGCTTTATCATCGCCATCTTTTTCTTCACCTTTTTCTTTAAGGTTACCTGTAGTTTGAAGCGCGTTATACCAGGTAAATAATTTACGCATGTTACTAACGTAAACACGGTCTTTATCATAATCAGGTACTACTTCGCCAAAATATTTTTCAACGGCCTTATCATCTGCTTTATTATCAATAGCAACGCCACCTTTTTCTTTTGCAAAAATAGCGGTCATAATGTCTTCAATAGGTTTATCATCGCCGGTCGTAAACATGCTGATATCCGTTAAAGTTGAAACTTTAGTTGAGGCATAAACATTCACTCTTTTTTTATCCGATAAACCTTCTACGATAATACCGTTTTTGCTTTGAGCCACAATTTTAAACAAACCCGGCTGTCCTGAAATGGAAATAATTCCTGTTAAATCAATCATACACTTTTAATTTTATTCTATTAGCAAATATAAGTTTTTAATTAAAAATAAAAATCTTTTTTTTTGTAAAAAATAGATGTATTAATTGGCTCAGAATGAGGATATACTATTAACGGTTGATGAGCTTCACGGCTTCTATTCAAATTACTTTACCTACTACAACACCCTTGAAAACCCATGGCGGCAACTGTTTAGAAGCAGATGCATAAAATTCATATCCGATAAAGCAATAATAGGAGCCGAGGGATTTAAGCCCAACAATAAGGTAAAAGCCATAATTGCCGCCTGTGCCGTACAATTAACACTTGGCCTAAAAACCTGGGATCTGAATTATTTTGAGACCATTATCCTGCATCCCGGCGATTTTGAGAACAAGGCAAGCGGCCTTAAATATAGGGGAGAAACCAACCTGGCAGGCTTTATTCGCCTGAGCTGGAAGGGCTTTATTTGGGGTTACAAGGTAAATGACGATAATATTAACCTGGGACTTCATGAATTTACCCATGCTTTAAGGTTTAATGCTATTAAGTATAGCGAACAGGATTATTTTGCAGAACACTATTTTAATAAATGGCAGGTAGCAACCAACGAAGCTTATTATGATCTGAAAAACAATAAGGAAACTATATTTAGAAAATACGGTGGGGCTAATTTAAACGAATTTATAAGTGTGTGTATTGAACATTATTTTGAATCGCCCGAAGAAATAAAAGCAAAATATCCCTATCTCTATTACTGCACGGCTATTTTACTGAATCAACAAACACAAAACGGTATAACAAGAATTGATATAAGAGAGCCGCTTATGAATGAGCTAAACACTTTGCAAAAAGGTTTCTCTCAAAAAACGATCTCTACCAATTTATTGCGTTCAACATCGCATGTTGTATCCGCATTAATTTTAGTTCCGCTTTTTTTTACGGTTATGCAAACAGGTTTTTCAAGCGGCGCCACTATCTTCTTATTTGTAATACTTTTTGCCATCTATCTTCGCTTCGATCTTCGCTTTACAAAAGTTCAATTCATCGAAAAAAGCTTTCATTTAAATAAAGGCTTTATCTTTTTTAAGAACTGGCGTAAGTTTTCATTACCCGCTTCGCACATTGTAAGCTTACGTGTAGATGCGGATGAAAACAATAATTACTGGGAAGTGATTTTTTATAATCCGGCAAATGAAACTTTTTATGCAGAAACTATTACAAGTTCTGATGCTATTGAGCCGGCATTTGTACAGGAAGTGCTAAAAAATAAAATAGCTTATTTTAAATCTTAATTAAAACATATATCTAAAATGCGCGCTGTAATTTTGGGCGTGTCCCTTCGGGCCGGGCTTTCGCCACTCGCTTTTTTTATTTGCCTTTCAGGCGTATAAAAAAGAGCTCAAACAATGGCTCTATCCCTCACGCAAATTTACGTGTTTTGCGTTAGGTAATGTGAAGGGCTTGGTGCGCAACGAAGTGAAGCACGGTAGCGAAGCGGACCCCGAAACAGCCCGGGCCAAAGGCAACGCCCAAATCTTTAACGAGTAATTTAGAATGCCGCTTTTATTAAAAAAGCCTTTTTTGTTTTCCTGTTTTTGTAAATTTTTATTTCTACTTTAGTGTTCTCTAAATTTTATTACTTATGAAATACCAACCAATTGATAGCACCTTGTTTGTTGGAAACAGGAACAAATTTAAAAATAGTTTAAAGCCAAACTCTCTTGCAATTTTTGTAAGCAACGATATTATGCCTACAAATGCAGATGGCAGCATGGGTTTCAGGCAAAACAGCGACCTGTTCTATTTAACCGGTATTGACCAGGAAGAAACGATGTTAGTGATTTTTCCGGATGTAAAAGATGGCAGACATAAAGAAATTTTATTTGTAAAAGAAACAAGCGAGCTGATCGCCATTTGGGAAGGCGCAAAATTAAATAAGCTCCAGGCTACTGCTGTTAGCGGTGTTGAACATATTTACTGGTTTCATGAATTTGATAAAGTAATGAAACCATTCCTTTTCCAGGCAGAAAACATTTATTTAAATTCAAACGAGCACACGCGTAATAGTAATTTGGTTGAAACAGGCGAAGCGCGTTTTAATAAAACTATCCTTACAAAACACCCTTTGCATAAATTTGAGCGTAGTGCGCCCATCATGCAAAAGATCCGCGCAATTAAAAGCACACAGGAAATTGAACTCATACAACAAGCATGTGATATTACCGAAAAAGGATTTCGTCGTTTATTTCCGTTTATTAAACCCGGCGTTTGGGAACATGAAATTGAAGCGGAATTGATTCATGAATTTATTCGTAACCGCTCGCAAGGCTTTGCTTACGGACCAATTATTGCAAGTGGAAAAAGCGCCTGTGTATTACATTATGTAGAGAATAACCAGCAATGTAAGGGTGGTGATGTTATTTTATTAGATGTTGCCGCAGAGTATGCTAATTACGCGAGTGATCTTACACGTTGTGTACCGGTTAGTGGTAAATTCTCTAAGCGTCAGAAAGAAGTTTACAATGCTGTTTTACGTGTACACAAAGCAGCCGCAAAAATGTTATTACCCGGCCAAACTTTTGAAAAATACAATAAAGCTGTTGGTGATATGATGACCGAAGAGTTATTACAATTAGGTTTAATAAAAACCGAAGATGTAAAAAAACAAAATCCGGCATGGCCTGCTTATAAAAAATATTTTATGCACGGTACTTCGCACTTTTTAGGATTAGATGTGCATGATGTAGGTTTCTTTACTGAGCCAATGCAAGCGGGAATGGTGTTTACAGTAGAGCCGGGCATTTATATTCCTGAAGAAGGTTTAGGTATTCGTATCGAAAATAATTTAATGATCACTACTACCGGTCAGCTAGACCTGATGCAGAACATTCCGTTTGAAACGGATGAGATAGAAGCTTTAATGGCGAAAAAATAGCAATTACCGAAATTTTTTTTGTAATTTTATTTAACTAAACACATCAAACATGATTAAAAGAATTTATTTTTTAAGCATTGCGATTTTAGTTCTTAATAAAGGGTTTTCGCAAGACCCATTGTTTTTTAATCCTAATCAATCACTCGTTTATTTAAACCCCTCTTTTGCAGGAAGTAACGGCGGCATAAGAAATCAATTCTATTATCGCAATCAATGGCCAAACCTTAGCGGAACTTATGCAACCTATGTAAATTCATTTGATGCTTATATAAAACCAATAAAAGGTGGAATTGCTTTTTCGGCTTTGCGTGATAACCAGGCACACGGCACTTTAATTACCGACGTTTTAAGCTTAAGCTATGCACAACACATTTCTTTGCTTGACGGTAAATTAAAAATAATTCCTTCGCTGCAAGGCGCTCTTGGAGTTGTACAATTAGATAAAACAAAGCTAGACTTTGGAGATATGATCAATGCTCGCAGAGGCTTTGTATGGAATACGCCTTTAGCTGTGCCTGCTTCAAAAAAAACCTATATTGACCTTAGCTCCGGTTTGTTGATCAACTACAATAATTTTTATTTTGGCTCTTCTGTTTTTCATATCAACCAACCTGATGAAGGATTATTGGGAATAAGTAAATTACCAAACCGTTTGTCTTTATATTCATCGTATAATCTTAAATTAAATGAGAGGTCTTTATTACATTTTTTCGCGAGGTATGAAAGACAGAATAAATTCGATGCGTTAAGTTTAAATGCAACTGCTTTATTTGCAAAACATTTTATTTTAGGTGGTGGTTATTCTTCTAACAATGTATTTAATAGCAATTTTGGCTACAGGCACAATTTTTTTGTACTGTGTTTTGGGTATGATGTTAGCATCTCTAAACTTTCGGGAAATACAGCTGGTTCGTGGGATATACAGGTGAGCTTTAATATTCGTGATAAAGAAAAGCGCAAAGTGCTTACTGATTTTGAAAAATGGTAAAACAAATTTTAACGGCCACTCTTCTTTTCTTTGCAGCAAGTAGTTTTGCCCAAGACCCTTTATTTACAAATACATCGCAATCTCTTGTTTATCTGAACCCTTCCTTTGCAGGAAGCAATGGCTTTTTGCGCGCGCAATATACTTACAGAAATCAATGGCCCGAATTAAGCGGAAATTACGTTACACACTATGGCGCTGCAGACGCGTATATTAAACCGATCAAAGCAGGTATTTCATTTATGCATACTTACGACGATCAGGGCAGAGGAACATTAAAAACAAGAGCCTTTTCATTGATCTATGCGCAACATCTTTCTTTTATGGATAATAAATTAAAGATCACTCCATCTGTTAAGTTCACTTATTTTACAAAACGCCTTGATAAAACGAAAGTCAGTTTTGGCGACCAGATAGATCCGCGAAGAGGTTTTGTTTGGAATACTCAGGAAGCAGTGCCTTCACAAAGCAGGAGAAATTTTGATATAGGCTCAGGATTATTGGTGAATTACAATCACTTTTATTTTGGAACATCTGTATTTCATATTAACCAGCCGGATGAAGGGCTTTTAGGAAGCAGCATATTACCATTCCGGCTATCCGTTCACAGTTCCTACAATTTACATCTTTCTGAAAAAACGCTTATTCATTTTTTTGCCAGATACGAGCAGCAGCAAAAATTTTACATGTACCAATTTAATGTTAACGCTCTTTTGTTTAAACACTTAATAGTTGGTGCAGGTTATTTATATGCAAAAACCGCTAATACAAATATTGGTTTCAGGCACAATTATTTTACCGCTCAAATAAATTATGGTTTTACGCGAGCCATTGTATCATCAAGTACAGCAAGTACATGGGAGTTTATGTTAAGTATTAACATCCGTAACAAAGAAAACCGTAAAGCGCTTACTGATTTTGAAAAATGGTAAAACAAAAAAGCCGGATAAATTTATGCGGCTTTTTTGTTGAATGAAATTATTCTTTAATAAATAAAGTTGATTTAGCAGCACCTGCATCTTTTAAAAGGTACATTCCATTGCTTAAAAAAGAAACATCATACTAATTAGTGTTCTATAATATACAAATATTTGTTATATTTGTATCAATTATGGCAAGAAAATCAAAATTAACCCGAACGGTATTAGAAAAAAATTTAGAACGACAACTTAAAAAAGTAAAAG
>JACDED010000244.1 GCA_013816615.1 Bacteroidota bacterium | reverse complement strand
GGCCTGAGGTAAGCGCTAAAGCAGCGGTTGGCGAAACAACTTCAATTAAAATATTTAGTATAACAAAAAAACAAAAAATTCTTTTGGTTCTTTCATTACGAATAATTGGAAACAGGGTGATTATTTTTTTCATGATTTTGAAATAATTTTTGGAACGTCGTTAATATCTTTTGATTTGAATAAAAATTTATTGATACCGGTATTAAATAATTCGTCATTAAACACAAAGCTGAAATCATTAGAAAAATAATCTTCGTTATGAAATACAACCATTAGGTTACGGTGCTTTTCTAAAGCATTAATGTTTTCCATTTGCACTATAGCAGGCTTATGCTCTTTTCCGGATTGATCTTGTATGTAAATTAATTCGTTAGCGCGAAAACACATTTTTTCGATCAGGTTTGCAAACTCACCGTAGTTAGTTACGCCATACTGTGTAATATCAAAGCTCTTATCATCGCTTGGCCCTATTGAGAATAAAAAGGTAATGGAGTTTTTATAATCCTTACTTAAACTATCTATTATTGTTTTATTACTGCCTGCATCTAATTGTTTATGAACTAAATATTCTGTAGGCAGATATTTTAGTTTGTAGGTGATGACGCCAATTGTTTTTTCTTTTACAAGACCATTATCTGCATTGTTAATATATTTTGTAAGCTGGCCAAGATCACTAATTGATCTTTTATCGCTGCAATTAATTAAAACAGTTACAGATAAAATAAGAAATATAATATTTAAAGATCTTTTCATTTATTATTTAATGGCGCCGTTATATTTTTTATCTGCATACTCAAGAAATGTTTTTGTTATATCGTTTTCTTCCTTGTTATACCCAACACTTGGATATTGCGGATTATTACAAAAAATCAGATCAAAAGAATTTTCCTTGGCAAAATCCACCATATATGTATTTAATTGAGTGATAACTGCAGATGTCATATCCTTATCCATTTCTTTCGATTTCAATTCAATATTTTGGTTTAACTGATAATAAGCGTTTCGATAATATACAAACAGGTTAAAATCTTTTTTAAGTTTTGGTTCGTTCTTTGATATAGAGTCAGCTTTGAGATCACCATACAAACTATTTAATATTTTTTGTAATGAATCTGTTTCACTTTTCCATTCACTTATCTTTGCCTCATATTTTTTTGTAGCCTCTTTCATTCCCTGGAAATCATACACTACTTTATCCATTTTTATAATTCCTATCTTTTTTTGTCCAGCCGAGAAGTAATTGATCGCTAAAAAAATCAAAACACAAATATTCAGGACAACCAATATATAAACGAGTTTCTTCATATTAATTTAATAAACTGGCCTTTTATTACGTAATTAATTGCATTTAATGTTAAAGTAAATTGAAATTCATAAACACCTATTGGTAATGATGTTGTATTAATTGGATTATTGAAATTAGGTGTCAAACTCTGAGTGGAAGCAACAGTGTTTGAATAACTATATATATCAATTGAAGAAACAGTGAATCCTGGAGCTATGTTTGGTATATAAACAGATAGATTATCTCCCGCAATTGAAATAACATGGTCGTTACCTATTGAAGTTTGAATTATTATTGAATTAGCACAAGATGCCAATAGATCTGTTGGCGTTGAATTTAATGCAATACCCAATGTTGGACTGGTTATTGTAAATAATGATGGTGAAAGAATGCCCTGCGAAATATTGGTGACAGGATCAAAAAACTCTACACCGTTTGGGTCTATAGTTGTGTTTGGTGAAACAGTAAATTTTATTTTACCCGGTAAAATACAGTTGTTAAGTGATGCTATGTTTAAGAAATAATCCGCAGCTAACGGATTTGGGCTTGTTGTAATAGGCCCCGGATTATAAACATTTGTAAATGTACTTACGGGATTTAAGTTGGATGCAACAGTACTTACGGTATTTTGCGTTACTGTGAGTGCCGGGTTACCAACTGTTTGAAGGGTGCAGGTTGTTACCTGTGTAGTACCCGATGGAACCGTTACACACGTTTGGGTTTGAACAACCGTACTTGATGGCGTTGCGGTTGTTATTGTATATACACTGGTACTTGAATTACCATTGTTGCTGGTGGTTGAAACTGTAGTGGTTGATGTTGTACCAACCGTAGCAATTGTAGTG
>JACDED010000243.1 GCA_013816615.1 Bacteroidota bacterium | reverse complement strand
ATGATATACCACCGTTTGTTGGTGATGGTACAGAAGAGTGACTTTCATAATCTCCTGCTTTTAAATGAAGTGTATAAAAAGATCGGCGGGGAGTAGTTCCAAGACCGGCAACGTTAAAAATATCTCCTTCAAAATTACATCCAAAACCTCTTCGGTCATCAATAGTAATGTAAAATCCTTTTTGCTTTGTTAACCAGGCTTCATTTGGAGGCCTTGTTATTTGTGCATATCCTTCAGAGATCTGATTCTTTTGATCATAGTATTCAGTATGTATGATAGGCCCGGGGTTAACTCCTCCCGAGTTAAACCAACCAGTATCCGCACTATTTATAGCTAATGAGACGACACCAAACTCAGTTGAAAAATCATTATGTTCCTGATCAATAAAATAAGTATTTGTTTGGCAAAAACTTGGCAAATACTCCGCACAATTAGGAAAAATACTATTAGTTGAAGTAAAAGCAATTGCACGAACAATTGTTGTACCCACAACAATTACCGGCGCCAAAGGAGTATACAAAAATGTATTACCCCCAACTATCGGACTTGGTAAACTACCGTCTAGTGTATAATGCACTTCAAAACAACCTCCGGTAGAATCGGATATGCCTCCAAGAAAAATATCTATTTGGTTAATTGGACTGGAAGGGGGGTAAAAACCTCCGGCATTTACTGTGTTATTGTAAACAGTTGCAGGGGTAAAACTTGGTGTTGGCGCATAATCACGATAAAAAGAACCAGGCACAATAGGATTGTTTAGGGTAAAAGAGTTGGCAGTATACAAACGCCAGGCACCTACACCAATGGCAAGTGGATCAATACGGCCGCGCGTATGGCCAGCCATTGTTCTTTGAACAAAAACCGAATCACGTACAACACCTGTGGAAGTTGATATTATTAACCATTGGTTCTTACACTGATCTAAAGTAAAGTTAGCATGAAATTCTCCGTTCTTTACCGTGTTTTTTCCACTCAAAAAAACAGCTTTTAAACTATGGGGGGCCATGGTAAATGTTGATGGGAAAGCCCATTTTTTAAGGTTAAACCTATCATTACTTAAGTAATAACTCTGTAAGGATACTGAGAAGTTATGGTCGCATAAGATCTCAACCCAGTCGCTTTGATTACCATAGGTATCAATAATTCCGGTATTAAGATTTGTAGCACTATACTCATTCAAAACAATAGCAAAACTGGTGTTTGGGGTTTGAGCTTTAAGGGTTTTTAAACCGGCTAAAACCAAAAACAAACTAAAAACCAGGATAAGTTTTCTTTTTAACATAATATTTTAACATTTAAGTTCAAAAATAAGTAATTCCAAATATACACATAAGTACGTAATTACTAAAAAAAACGTTGGGTCGGGGTTTGATAATTGTTAAGTTCTTATTGTTAATTACCAAATCAAAAGGCTAACTTTGCACCTCTGATATGAGCGATATAATACATCACGAATGCGGCGTTGTCCTGGTAAGATTGCTAAAGCCGCTTGAATACTACAAAACTAAGTATGGTTCGGCACGTTATGGTTTACATAAAATGTACCAGATCATGGAAAAAATGATCAATCGCGGGCAAGACGGAGCCGGTATTGCAACTATAAAATTTGATGCAAAGCCAGGAACCACATATCTTGACCGTTTAAGATCAATTGAGCCCAAAGCAACACAGGATATTTTCGGGCAAATAAATAATTTATTCGTTAATGCAAACGTTAATCATCCCGAAGAATATAAAAGCGCGAATTGGCAAAAAGAGAATATTCCTTTTTTAGGAGAATTAATGCTTGGCCATTTACGTTATGGTACTTTTGGAAAGAACAGCGTACACAGCTGCCACCCTTTTAAACGCCAAAATAACTGGATGAGCCGTAACCTTGTTGTTGCAGGAAATTTTAACCTTACTAATGTGGATGAGCTTTACACACATTTGGTAGAGCTTGGCCAGCACCCTGTTGAGAAAGCAGATACTGTAACTGTAATGGAAAAGATCGGTCACTTTTTAGATAAAGATAACGACCGTTTATTTAAAAAATTCAAAGAACAAAACGATAAAAATTTTGAGATCAGCAAACTGATACAAGCCAATATTGATGTTGCCGGCATTCTTAAAGAAAGCAGCAAACGTTGGGATGGTGGCTATGTGA
>JACDED010000059.1:25092-26848 GCA_013816615.1 Bacteroidota bacterium | reverse complement strand
ATATAGTAAAGCATATACTGTGCCACGGCCGCAAAGCCTTTATTATCAAGGTCTTCAAAAATTAGTGGTTTAAGTTTTTTCCATGTAATGGATAGTTTTTCCAGAATTTGGAATGATAACCACAAAGGACATTAAAAATTTGCACTAAGAACACTTAATTCTTCTTTGTGCGCTTTGAGCATTCTTTGTGATCTTAGTGTTTAGAAAATTTGGTGAAGATTAAACTAAAAATGATTTGCTTTCAGTTGTAACAGTCATTGTTGGTTGAGGACCTCTTTTGCTACATACAACATCGTTTTGTTCAGTTTCAGTTTTTTTAGTTTCTTTAGAATCGTTATTGTTTTGGCCAAATGAAACATTACTTAATACTACTAAGATGGTGATGATGATGATTTTTAGTGTAGTTGAAGTTTTCATGGCTGTTGTTGTTATCTGTATATAGTAAAGCATATACTGTGCCACGGCCGCAAAGCCTTTATTATCAAGGTCTTCAAAAATTAGTGGTTTAAGTTTTTTCCATGTACTGGATGATTTTTCCAGAATTTGGAAGATCTTGTCGCGGTATTGAGTTATCTTTCAGTAAAGATTAATAAAGAACAAAAAATTTAAATTTCATTTGGGCGCCTTAACGGGCTTCTACGGGCTCCACTTCGTTGCGGCTGGGCGAGAAAACTTCGCCCGAGCTAAACCCTCCGCATCCCTGGCGCATGCAGTTTGATGCGCCAGGGATTGAGCCTTTGTTTGAGCTCTTTTTTATTGTCCTGAAAGGCAATAAAAAAAGCGAGTGGCGAAAGCCCGCCCGGGCGCCCAAAAAAACAATGTGTTTGTTTTTATAAGTTTCAAATAAAAAAGCCTGCTATCTCTAGCAGGCTTTTTTTAATGGGCCATTGAGCTTGTTGAAATGGATGACCACTCTTCGACTCCGCTCAGAGTGACAAAGAAATTACTCTACAACTAATTTTTTAGTTGAAGTTGCGTTCCCGTTTTTAACGTTCACAAAATAAATGCCGCTTTTTAAATTAGCAATGTTTATTTCAATATCGTTAGTTCCGAATTGTGCTTTGTGGTTAACTTGTTTTACAACTTGTCCTAAATAATTTAAAATAGAGATCTCTAAATTAGAATTCTCATTTAAATTTAACGACACAACACATTTTTCATTTGCAGGATTTGGAAATACCGAAAACTGTAAAGCATCTTTTGCGTTTTCGTTAATGCCACTTATAAGAAAAGTAATAGGGTCAGAAGAATAATAATGTGTATTTGGCGAACCTTGTATATATGGGTTGCTTGTAGTTACAGTAATAGGAACTTTTACAGTATACCCGTTACCGAAAGGAGTTACCGACATTGTTGACGGCGATGTAAAGTGGAACATAGCCCTGTTTGCAACGTTCGGATTTTGGCTCGTTGCTGGCTTTGTAACATTCACTTCAGCCGGATGAAGGACAGAAGTTGTTACATTATAAATTCTTGCTTTTACATTTGGAATATTGTTCCAAAATTTTGCACCGTTGGTAAATGCCGGATCAGATTCTGCCCAGGTGTAAATAATAAATTGTCCATCTGCTGTACGGCTTAATTGTATGCGTGAATCAGAAGTTACTTTACCTGCATCATCATCCCATGGGTTTTCTGCAAAACCCGGAAAACCTGAAGTTGCAGCAGGCGCTTCGCTGGTAATAGAATCAACAGTAATGAAATTCCACCCTGTTGTTCCGTCTGTCATAAAATCATATAGGTAAGGGTGTTTGCC
>JACDED010000059.1:0-25082 GCA_013816615.1 Bacteroidota bacterium | reverse complement strand
GTGTTTGCCCGCTGTGTGAGGCCATGTGTATTCTTCCACATCATAACCCGGCGTAAAGGCAAGTGAATCATTATCATCACTTGTAGTAGTTGCAAGTACTGCGGCAATATGTAATTTATTATTTGCATCCACAGCACAATCAAGTCCTTCAAAGGTATTAAAGAAAGGGATCTTTAAACTCGGAATTGCGTTTGTAGCATCTAATCTGTTTAATATTGTTGAATAAGCAGGTGCATTAAAATCAATACTGCTTATTAAGCTCCATGATGCACCGCTGTTTGTTGTTTTGTAAACAATTGGCTGCCATCCTTTATTAGATAAAGTAGCGCCGCTTTTGCTTCCAATAAAAACAACATACCCAACTGTACCCATTTCATTCCATGCCATATATGCGTTTTGGTTCATTTGTAAAAAACCATCGCCTTTAACAACAACAGGTGGTACAATTGAATCTGTTTTCCAGCTAAAGATCCCTGCATTAAAGGTGCCGCTTTGTATTACCGCCCCTCTTGCATCAATTGGTGCAACATCCGGATCAGGACATAACTGGCCCATAGCTCTTACTTTACCATCATCAGTAGATGAAAAGCCATAAACCGGCCAATCGTTTGAATATACATTCGGCCCAAAAGGACCCGCAGTGCTAAAAAATTGTTGCGCACCCGGTGTTTGGCTGGCAAGATTATTATATGTACCTAATTGTTTGCTTGCAAAAAAACTGCCTGCCCATGAGCCGCCACCATCAATAATTGGTCCGCAACCAATTACATAAGCATTGCTAACAGTGGTGTTGCCCGGGGGGTTATATAAACCACCCTGTGGGTAACGGCCGGGGTTACTGGCATCGCTGTATATACAAGTGCTATCCCATGTTGCACCCTGGTTGGCAGATATCATTGCTACAATAACACCCGTGTTATTTGTTGGCGCCCCAACATAATTAATTGGTCTGCGGTGTATAAATGCTACGGTATTAATATCATTGTTATACTGTAAAGGTTTTGATGCGTTTATGGTTACACCGTATATGTTAGTTGAATTAGAAAAAGAATTAAAACCGGGAACGCTTGCACTTTTATTACCCGCAACAGTTAACGGTAAATTTGTAGCGTTTGCATATTTTTCTTTTTCAAAAGCCGCTTTATTTTTAGTGGCAATTTTTGCCTGCATATTAATAACACTCTTCCGTTTTAAACGATCTTGTGCGCTTGACATTAACACTGCAAATGTTAAGATCGTGGTGAATAATTTTGTCATGTGTATATGTTTTTAGTCCAATAAAGATAAGGTTTTTAGGGCTTAATTCATATTTTTTAAAAATACTATAATTCGTAGCAAGACATTGCTATAAAATGCGCATACCTTTGTGTATAAGTTAGGGTAAAAAGTGCAGAACAGGTTGAGGAAAAAGAAAAAACAAGCCCTAACTTTATTTAAAGCGTAATCAAATAAACTATATATCATGGCAAAAAAAAATGCAGAAGAAGTGATGGAAGCATCAGAAAAAAAGACTGTTAATTCCGAAAAATTAAAAGCGCTTCAACTAACCTTAGACAAATTAGAAAAAACATATGGTAAGGGTACCATTATGAAATTAGGCGATACTAAGATCGAACCGATCGAAGCTATTTCTACAGGTTCTCTGGGTTTGGATATTGCACTTGGCATTGGTGGTTTACCAAAAGGCCGTGTTGTAGAAATTTACGGACCGGAATCATCTGGTAAAACAACATTGGCAATACACGCTATTGCAAGTGTACAAAAAACCGGTGGCATTGCAGCATTTATTGATGCAGAACATGCTTTTGATCGTTTTTATGCAGAAAAATTAGGAGTAGATACAGGGAGTTTATTGATCTCGCAACCTGATAACGGTGAGCAGGCTTTAGAAATTGCCGATAATTTAATACGTTCAGGTGCTGTTGATCTTGTGGTAATAGATTCCGTTGCTGCGCTTACGCCAAAAGCCGAAATTGAAGGTGAAATGGGTGATAGCAGAATGGGTTTACAGGCACGTTTAATGAGCCAGGCCCTTCGTAAATTAACCGGTACAATTAATAAAACAGGTTGCTGCTGTATTTTCATTAATCAGTTACGCGAAAAAATTGGTATCATGTTCGGTAATCCTGAAACTACAACCGGTGGTAATGCTTTAAAGTTCTACGCTTCGGTACGTTTGGATATCCGTCGTATCAGCCAGTTAAAAGATGGTGATACTGTGATGGGTAACCGTGCACGCGTTAAGGTTATTAAAAATAAATTAGCGCCACCATTCCGTATGGCAGAGTTTGATATTATTTTTGGAGAAGGTATTAGCAAAGTGGGTGAGATCATCGACATTGGTGTTGAGAAAAATATTATCAAAAAAGCAGGCTCATGGTTTAGTTATGAAGACACTAAATTAGGACAAGGACGCGATGCTGTAAAAGCATTATTTAACGAAAACCCTGATCTTGCACAAGAGATAGAAGAAAAAATTAAAGCGGCCTTAATAGCCGAAGCTGCGCCAACAGAATAATAATTCAATGCGAATTGAATTATTGGCGGCCCTGGTGCCAAAGTAATTGTTAATGAGATTGTTTAAATGAGGTCATCTTTTCTTAAGTGAAGAGGTGGCTTTTTTTATTTTATTATAATTATAAATAATGAAATTGTTACTTTAATAGGCCGGTAACTTAAACTCAAATGAAAAAAAAGATTTACATATTGGTATTACTTGCAAGCATATTACAATCTGTTTCAATGCGTGCCGCCGAAGTTTCGGAGGCGGTTAAAAAAACTTTTTCGCAAACAATTTTTCCAAGGGTTTGTTAAGGATAAATAAGAAAGTAAATCTTTGTACTTTTATTTTATACAAAAAAAATAACAAAATGAAACGCAGAAATTTTGTAATAACAACACTGGCAGCGATCCCTCTGCTTGCATTTTCAAAAATATCAACCTTTATAAGCATTAGAACAAACAAAGGTTTTAAGGTTAATTCGGGAGAGGCGCGATTTGGCGTTCATTACAAAATGAAAGGTGTTACACTCAATGCGCTGGATATCAAAATATCGGGCAAAGATACCGAAAACGATCTTGCTGTTTTTGAGCAAACGGGTTTAACTCCTAATGGCGGTCCACCAATGCATATTCATCCCAATCAAGACGAATGGTTTTATGTTGTTGAAGGAAACTATTTATTCCAGGTTGGCGAAGATAAATATAACTTAGAAAAAGGCGACACCATATTTCTTCCAAGAAAAGTTCAGCATGCTTTTGTGCAACTAAGTGAAAAAGGAAAAATGATCGTTTCTTATTTGCCAGCAGGAAAAATGGAAGAATTTTTTGCTGTAACTGATAAGTGGACGTCGCCACCAAGCAAAGAAGAAATTACCAAAGTATTTAATGATCACGACATGCAAGTAGTTGGGCTACCATTAAAGGTTAACTGACATCTTTTAAGCAAATAACAAAGTTGGTAAGCGCATAATAAATTCCTTACTTTCACGTTACACTTAAATGAAAAAGGCAATTTGCATATTGGTATTGGCTTATTATTCTGTAGGCTCACTTATTTTGCCTTTGGCCGATTTCTCTATCCTTCCTGATCTGCCTCAGTTGTATGCGCATTGTAAAGCTACCGAAGATAAAGACCTGCAAATAACTGATTTTATTACCGATCATTTAATGAACATTGATGGTATTTTTGATCAGCATGATAACGGCGACGAACAAAAACCACACGAGCCTTTCGCTCACAAAACAAACATCTCATTTGTTTTTTTAAGCTTCAAGCTTTTTACACAAACTGTTTTACCACAAGAAGTTGTGAAAGAAAAAGTTATTTCACCTGTTAAAATGTATCATTTTGATTTTATCGGTAACATCTTCCGTCCGCCGATCGCTTAATTTTTAAATAAAAACTCAATTAAAATATTTTAAAATTAAAAAACTTATTCAAATGAAAAAACTGATCATTTTAGTTGTAAGCATGATATTATCTGCTTCAACCATGCATGCCGCCGAAGTTCCGGAGGCAGTTAAAAAAGCCTTTACACAAAAATTTCCAACTGTTACAAACGTAAAATGGGAAAAAGAGAACGGCACCGAATACGAAGCTTCTTTTGTAATTGATAGTAAAGAAATGTCTGCTCTTTATACAGCTACCGGCGCCCTTAAAGAAATTGAAACCGAAATTCCTGTTGCAGACCTTCCTCAAGCAGTTGTTGATTCTGTAAATAAAAAATATCCTAACGCTAAAATAAAAGAAGCGGCAAGAATTGATCGCTCTGATAATTCTGTGCTTTTTGAAGCCGAGATAAGAGTTGGCGGTAAAAAAACCGACATCTTGTTTGACGGCAACGGCAATGCTGTAAACTAAAATAGAGTTTATGAAAAATCAAAACCGCTGTAGCTTCCCACAGCGGTTTTTTTTGTTCCTGATAGAAAGAAAAAATATTTATTACCTTTATTTTTTATAAGTGCGCATTAAACAATGTTAGACACCCTTTTACAGATCATCAAAAAAACAGTGCCCTTATCTCCCACAGATATAGAGTTGTGCAGGCAAAAATTTGAACCTGTACTTGTGCCTAAGAACAGGCTACTCGAAGAAGAAAGCAACATTCCAAAGTATTTGTATTTTGTAATTTCGGGTTATGTAAGGTTATTTAATTATGACACTGATGGAAATGAAAACACCTCGCATTTTAATTGCCCGCCGGGTTTTATTACTTCCTATCATCATTTCATTCACCAAACAAAGTCGAACGAAAATGTTGAAACGGTTACGGATTGCGAATTGTTGCGTATCTCCAAAAATAATTTAGATACGCTTATTACACAAAGCGCAGCTGTAAAAGATTTTAGCATTTATGTATTGCAACAATCCATGACCTATAACGAAAACCGTTCCAAAGAATTGGCCACCTTATCTGCTGAGCAACGCTATCTTAACCTTATAGATAATTATCCTGGCATATTACATAATGTTCCTCTTCAATACATAGCTTCTTTTTTAGGAATGAACGCTAAAAGCTTAAGCCGCATTCGTGGACAAATAATTAAGTAACATTTGTGAAGTGTTATTGCTGAATCGATCGTCAATTTTGTTGTCATAAAATCTATATAAAATGATAACAAAAAATTTAGCATTGGTTACGGGTGCAAATGGTCACCTTGGTAACAACCTGGTAAGACTTTTAATCGATAAAGGTATTCCTGTAAGAGCTTCGGTTCGTAATATTAAAAACACTGCGCCTTTTGTCGGTTTAAATTGTGAAGTAGTTCAGGCCGATATTACCGATAAACGATCACTAGTAAAGGCCCTGGAAGGTGTAGAAACATTTTACGCCGTAGGCGCTGTATTTAAACTTTGGGCAAAAGAGCCAATAAAAGAAATTTATGATGTAAACATCTTGGGAACAAAAAACACCATTGAAGCTGCGGTTGAAGCCGGTGTAAAAAGAATTGTATATGTTAGTTCAATAGCTGCATTAAATTACAAGAACATTCCTATAAAAGAAAGTGATGGTTATAATAGTGACAGACGTGATTGGTATTACAATTCAAAAAATGACGGAGAGATATTGGCTTTTGAGTTAGCAAAAAAACATAATATTGAATTGGTTGCTGTTTTACCTTCGGCAATGATCGGTAGCGTTGCCTTTAAACCATTAAGTACTTCTTATAATTTTATTGATATGGTATTAAAAAAGAAAGTACCCGTTGAAACTAATATGTCAATAAACTGGATTGATGTGAAAGATGTAGCAGAGGGTTGTTACTTGGCTGCAACAAAAGGAAAAAATGGTGAACGTTATATTTTAGCAAATTCCAAATGTACATCCATTAAGGAAACTACGAAAATCGCGAAAGAATTATTTCCATCGTTAAATATCAAAATGCCAATACCTGTGCCAAAAATAGTGCTTTATATGATGGCAGGTATTATGGAAATGATGAGCAAAATTAACGGCAAAGCACCAATACTATCTATTAAAGATGTATCTATGTTTTTTGGTTTACAACCTGATTTTGATATTTCGAAAGCAACAACTGAACTTGGTTTTGACCCTAAACCACCAATAATTGCAGTAAAAGAGGCCATGCTATATCTTGCAAAGAAAGAGGGATTATAAAACATGCTTGTGTTTTACTCAGAAAGAAATGTTTCGCAAAAAAAAATAAACTTTTAACTCTTCTTCCTGTTATTTATTTAATATGAATTTTGTAAATTCATATTAAAATTTTGAAGCCATGAAAAGATCAAAATTCATTTTAACAACAGCAGGTTTTATACTAATTGTATTTTTTACAAGCGCTTGTAAAAAATACACCTGCGAATGCGCGGCTTATAATGCGGGCATCCCTGAAAGTGGCGGCAAAGGCACTTTTACAGTTAAAGGTTCTGAGGCAAAAAGAAAAAAGGATTGTACCGATCGTTCAACAAATCCTGATGTTAATGGGAATTACACGCAATGCGTTATAAAATAATATTATAATATGAAAAAGTTACATTACGAAATTACTATTAATGCCAATCGTGAAAAAGTATGGCAGGCAATTACAGAAGATAAAAATTACAGGGAATGGACCTCTCCTTTTAATATGGCTTCTTATTTTGAAGGTAGCTGGAACGAAGGTAATAAAATTCGCTTTCTAGGTGTAGATGAAAAAAATAATGAGATCGGCGGAATGCTTTCCTTGGTCGAAAAAAGTGATCATCCTTCTTATATATCCCTTAAACATTATGGGCAAATAGTAAAAGGTAAAGAAGATACTACCAGCGAAGAAGTAAAAAAATGGGCGCCTTCTTATGAAAATTATACCTTAGAAAAGATAAGCGATAATAGTACACGCTTTATATCAGAGCTTGATAGCCACGACGAGTGGGAAGAAATGCTGAAAAACAGCTGGCCCAAAGCATTAAAAAAATTAAAAGAGATTGCCGAAAGATAAGCCTGCAATAAAATAAAGCCCGAAACGTTATTAAGCTAATTGAAGATCTTTACGGGTATATTTATTTCACTGGCGGTATTATGTATTGCGGCATACAGCCTTGTAGGCACTTCATCTTCACATACAGTAGGTACCGAAATTAAATCAACCACCGTTTCAGATCATAAAATAAAAGCAAATATTGAAACCCTTCGTGCGAAAGCAAAAGAAGCGCTTATATTTTGCAAAACAAAAAAATTCAACACAGACTTCTGCATTTTAATTGACATGAGTGTACACTCGGGTGTAAAACGCTTTTTTGTATGGGATCTTAATGGTGATTCTGCCATGCATAGTTTTTTAGTAGGCCACGGTTGCTGTAATAATCCATGGAGCCAGGATGCGTCAAAAGATTCTCCCAACTTTAGTAATGTAGATGGCAGCTATTGTTCTTCGATAGGAAAATTTAAACTGGGCGAGCGTGCTCATAGTGACTGGGGCATTAACGTAAAATATTTAATGCATGGTTTAGAATCCACAAACGATAACGCTCTGTCACGACTAATTGTTTTTCATTCGTGGGAAGTAGTTTCAGATACAGAAGTATTTCCGGATGGTACGCCCGAAGGATGGGGCTGTCCAACAATTTCAAACAACAGTATGAAGATCATTGATCCTAAAATTAAAGCATCAAAACAACCCGTATTGATGTGGATCTTTAAATAACTTAGGCTAACTATTACTAGTGAAAGCATATCATTTTTAGTTTAATATTTTCCACTAATACCATACACTTAAACTTGAAATGTTTTTTGGACGCCTTAACAGGCTCTAACACACAAGCTCGCTCAAATACCCACTGGGTATTTACCGTGGGCTCTGCTATCGCCTCGGTTTCTTGCCTTAGCAGGCAAAAGAACTAAACCCTTCGCGTTCCTGGCGCACTCGACCGCAAAAACTCCGGTGTTGCGTGAGGGATAGAGCCATTGTTTGAGCTCTTTTTTATTGTCCTGAAAGGCAATAAAAAAAGCGAGTGGCCCTTCGTCAAGCTCAGGATAAACTTCAGCCCGACCCGAAGGGACACGCCCAAAAAAAAAGTAAATAAATTAAATAGATCTGAGTAAAGAAATTTATTCAGACAAAACAAATCCTGCGGAAAAAATTTATCCTATAACCTTTTTATTAATACGATACCCTTTTCCTTTTTGGGATTGAATAATACGTTTGCCAAAAAACTGGCGAATGTTCATTGGGCTCATTCGAGATATCTTGCGGGTCAGGTTTTTTGACCTTAAGTTAGATATATCTAATCTGTTTAATTTATTTTTAACAGGTTAATAATTCTTTCATTCTCAATAGGCTTTATAAACAAATCTTCAAACCCTTGCTTCATATACCACTCCCTGGCATCAGAGAAAGCAGTCATAGCAAATATCTTTAGCCCCCGGTGCTTATTCGATTGTTTAATTAAAAGCATTGTTTTTAAACCATCCATGTTCGCGTCTCCAAGATTAGTATCCATTAAGATAGCGTCGTAAATGTTTTCTTCAATCGCATTTAATGCAGCATAGCCACTGGTAACTATGGTGGTATTAAAGAAAATGCTCAATGTTTTTTCCAGAATAAAAGCATAACACGGATCATCTTCTACAATTAAAATTTCCTTCTCTTTATTTCTTATCATAACTATACCTATTATTATTCTTTAAACATCCGATAAAAAATTAAGCTATATATTGGTTAAAACTCTAAACCTTGCCTATGTAAGATTAAATTCGAATTTGTAAGATTTGCGAAATAGGTATACATTATCTTTATCATCACAGTTTAGGAATTTTTCAATATTGTAATGACTATCAAAATTTACACGTGTTCACATTCTTTGGGGCGTTCTGAAAAAAAATATAACGGAACTATTAGCACTACTATACCGTGCAAGCAACCTGTTTTAGAAACAATTTATATTATAAAAATACATGGCGCCAATTAATAAGAAAGGCATTTTAACAGCAGTTAAAGGAAGTTTTCACACGCAGGCAAACGGCGACATGCAGGCCTCTGAGTTAATTATAGTAAAAGAAGAACTGGCTTTGCAAAACCTGGAAAAAGAAAACCTGATCGCAGAACTGAACAGTGTAAATTCGAAGCTTGCCTTCGAAAATGAAGAAAAAGAGGAACGCGCTAAAGAGTTATTAATTGCGAATACAGAACTTTCCTTTCAAAATCAGGAAAAGGAAAAACGTGCCTTGGAATTAGGGCTTGCCAATGTGGAACTGGCGTTTCAAAATCAGGAAAAGGAAAAGCGAGCCCAGGAATTAAGTATTGCCAATATAGAACTTGCGTTTCAAAATACCGAAAAGGAAAAACGTTCAGTTGAATTGATAAAGTTAAACCGCGATCTTGCGAAGTCCGAGGATTCTCTACGCCAGCTTTCAGCAGAACTGGAATTAAAAGTGATTGAGCGTACGCAGCAATTAGAATTCATAAATAAAGAGCTTGAGGCTTTTTCGTATTCTGTATCGCATGATTTACGTGCTCCAATAAGAGCAATCAGTGGTTTTTCGAAAATTCTTTCACAGGATTTCGCAGATAAACTGGGACAGGAAGGATTAAAATACCTCCAGCTTATTATAAATGATTCAAAAAGAATGGGCCTTTTAATAGATGATTTGCTGGCATTTTCAAAATTAGGGAGGAAAGAAGTTTCGTTATCGGAAATAAATATGACCTCTTTAGTTGAAGGAATATGGAGCGAATTGTTATTTGATGAAGCAACAAAGATCAAAATTGAATTTAAATTAAATTCGTTACCCAATGCAATGGGCGACCCATCACTCATTAAACAAGTATGGATTAATCTTATTTCGAACGCTATCAAATATTCTCAGTATAAAGAAAAAACCATTATTGAAATTAGCGCATTAAAAAAGGAAGATGTTATTGTTTATTCAATAGAAGATAATGGCGCAGGTTTTGATATGCAGTATTACGACAACCTTTTTGGAGTTTTTCAACGGCTTCATTCTCAGGAAGAATTTGATGGCACCGGCATTGGTCTTGCTATAATTCAAAAAATAATCCATCGCCATAACGGAACGGTTTGGGCCGAATCCAAAGTTGAAGAAGGGGCCTGTTTCCATTTTACATTGCCTAATAAAATAAATAATTAACTTCTAAAAAAACTGAAGAATGAATTACGACGACATTGAGATTTTACTTGCCGAAGACAGTATGAATGATGCATTACTTACCATTCGTGGACTTACAAATAGCGGCCTGGCCAACAAGTTACACCACGTAAAGGATGGTGCAGAGGCCCTTGAATTTATTTTCGGGCTAGGAAAATATAGTAGTAGAAATCCGCAGAAACGTCTTAAATTGATACTGCTCGACCTTAAAATGCCTAAAGTATCAGGCATGCAAGTGTTAGAAAAGATTAAATCTAACGAAGAATTTAAATCAGTGCCGGTTGTTATACTAACTTCGTCAAAAGAAGATCCTGATATACAAAACTGTTATAAACTTGGCGCAAACAGTTACATTGTTAAGCCGGTTGAAAGCGATAATTTCTTTCAGGCAATAAACCAACTGGGAATGTACTGGATGATCTTAAGTCAGGCTGATATTTAATAGAATGGAAGCAGTCTTAAAAATACTGATTCTGGAAGATAACCCAAGCGACGTTTGCCTGCTTGAATATGAACTAAATAAAGCGGAATTTAATTTTTCATCTTATAACGCACGAAATAGGGAGGAATTTGAGAAGGCGCTTTTTAATTTTAAGCCAGACATAATACTGTCAGATTACTCATTGCCCTCGTTTAATGGCACCCAGGCATTTATTATCAAACAAAAAATTTCTCCCCATGTTCCGTTTATAATTGTATCCGGTACTATTGGCGACGAAAATGCAGTGGAACTTATTAAGAGTGGTGTTACAGATTATATATTAAAAGGCAGGTTAATGGCATTGCCCCAAAAAATTAGTCGTGCGTTAAAGGACCTGGAAAAAGCTGAAGAAAAACTAATTACAGATAAGAACTTATATAAAGCTAAGAACCTATATGCTTTTATCAGCCAGGTAAATCAAAATATTGTAAGGGTTAAGGATGAGACAACCCTTTTTTTAAATTCATGTCATCTTGCTACTGACTTCGGAAAATTTAAAATGTCGTGGGTAGGCCTTTTTGATTTTGATAAAAAAACCATATCATTAGTTGAACAATATGGTATACCTGATGAAGACCTTGGCTTGTTTTCTAATTACGCCTATCAAACAAGCGATGTAGAGGATCATATTTTACGCTCGGGCACCTATTTTGTTTCAAATGATATAAAGAATGACCCTAAATTAGAAAACTTTAAAGTTTATGCCTTAAAGCGCAATCTTAACTCCTGCATCGTTTTACCTATAAAAAAATCGGGGACGATAATAGGAACATTTAATTTATATTCAACTGAACATAACTTTTCGGGTGCAGATGAAGTAAAATTACTGGAAGAAGTTACAAATGATATTTCTTTTGCCTTAGATATTTTTGAGAAAGATAGAAAACAGCGGGAAACAGATAAAAAAATAGTCAAAAATGAAAAACGCAGAGTGTTTGATAAAAATAATTTGAATGCTTTAATTAATAATACACAGGATCTGATGTGGAGTGTAGATAGCAGTTATAATCTCATTACTGCCAATACACCTTTTGACGAAATGGCTAAAATTACTTTCGGAAAAATTGTTGAAAAAGGAAGCAGTGTGCTTTCTGAAGCTTACACACCCAAGGTTTTAGAAGAATTTAAGAATTCTTACGATCGTACGTTTAGCGGCGAAATGTTTACTGAGGTTAAATATTTTGCCAAACCGCTGGAACTTTGGTCGGAAATTTCATACAGCCCCATTCGTAAAGAAAACAAGATTATTGGTGCGGCCTGCTTTTCGCGAAACATTACAGAAAGAAAAAAAAAGGAAATAGAACGTGAAAAGATGCTCGCTAATATTGTGCAACATAGTAGAAACCTGGAGCAGTTTGCTCAAATAGTTTCTCATAACCTTCGCGCGCCTGTTGCTAATATTTTAGGTATTGCTAATTTACTAAAAAGCAATATTTCCATTGAAGATAGAGAGCGAAGCCAGAATTTCCTTTTTGGCGCAACCGAGCAATTAGATCTAATAATCAAAGATCTAAATAACATTTTACAGGTTAGATCTGAAATAAACGAATTTAAAGAGGTAGTTTATTTTGACGAGTTAATTGGATCAATTAAATCCGGAATCCATCATGCAGTAGAAAAAGAAACTATAAAAATTAAAGCAGATTTTACCGCAATTGAAAAAATTACCAGTATAAAAAGTTACATACACAGTGTTTTTTATAATCTTATTTCGAACAGTATTAAATACCGTAAACCTGGAAGTATTCCCGAAATAACCATTGAAACGAAAATAGTTGACGACAAAATAGTGATCACATTTACAGATAATGGGCTAGGGATTGATTTGGTAAAACATGGCGACAAAATATTCGGACTCTATAAAAGGTTTCATCTTAATACTGAAGGAAAAGGCCTGGGACTATTTATGGTTAAAACGCAAATTGAAACGCTCGGGGGGCAAATAAGCATTCAAAGTAAAGAAGGGGAAGGCGCCCGGTTTATAATTGAATTACCCCTATCGTCTCACTAGGGAAGTGGAAAGTCAAATATTTATGGTATTCTTTTTACTGAGGGTTAGTTATTGTTAAACGAAATTACCCAATAACCTTTTTATTAATGCGGTACCCTTTTCCTTTTTGGGATTGAATAATACGTTTACCAAAAAACTGGCGAATGTTATAAATATGTACATCAATAGTACGCTTCTTTGCAACCTCTTCATCCAACCAGATCAATCCTGCAATTTCTGTTTTAGTAAAAAATTTATCGGGTGTATTGTATAATAATTCAAACACTTTAAATTCTTTGCGTGGTAATTGTATTGGTTCGCCTTTATTAAAAATTAAAAACCGCTCATCATCCAAAACAACTTCTTTGCCCGACGCTGTGCTTAATTTAATTCTGCGCTTTAAAATGTTCTTTAAAAATAAGATCATCACGCCCGGCTTTGAATGAAAATTAATAAATGAATCGGCCCCCGAATTTAAGGCGATCTCCTGCGCAAAATCATCCTGCTTATCGGAGTAAACAATAATAAAAGGTTTTGACTTTAAATTTCGCAGCTTAATTTCTTTAGTAATTAATACTGCATCATTTGGAACGATATCAAGGTTCAAAAAAATAACATCAAATTCGGTTTTTTCAAGAATCTCAAAAAATTCATTTTCCTGGTTACAGATAAAAACGTTTGTGTACGTATTTTTAATAAGATCTATCGTTTTATAGATACGGCTAACCGAATTGTCGAAAAATACTATAGAGTAACTATTAGCGCTCATAACCAAAAGCGTAAAGTTTGCTTATTAAGTTTAAGCCTAAGAGAAGCAAAAGTTAATTTAATATTAAATAAATTCAATACCCAGTACACAAATATCATCTGTTTGCTCGGTTATTCCTTTCCATTGCCTAAACTGCTCTTCAATACTTAAAAACTGTTGTGACATTGGTAATTTGGCAATAGATGCGAGGTAATTCTTAAAATTTTTACTTCCCAGCTTTTTATTATTATGGCCACCAAACTGATCCTGGAAGCCATCGCTGAATAGATATGCTTGTATTGGTTCTTTGAACTTGCAATACTGCGTTGTAAATTTGCGATTGGTTTCTATTTGCCAGCCACCAATGGGGAAACTATCACCATAAAGCGTTACGGGTTCACTGTTATTACAGGTTATTAAAATACTTGAATTAGCGCCGGCAAATTGAAAATCACGCGTTAAAGGATTAAATGCAATAATCGAGATCTCCATCCAATCGTTATTCAACTCGGCATCATCTTCATGGCGCTTAAATGTTTCTATCCACTTTTTATCTATCTCATTTAAAATTTCTCCTACTGCTGAATATTCTTTTGAATACACCAGGTAATTTAAAAAACCAATGGCCAGTGTTGAAAGCATGGCACCGCCAACACCATGCCCGGTGCAATCACCCACAGCATAATAACTCCACCCGTCTTTTTTCCCAAGCCAAAAAAAATCACCACCAATTATTTGCAAAGGGTTATAAAATACAAAATACGGATGTCCGTTCTTTTTAAAGTGCCGTTCCTGCGGCATCATGCCTTGCTGTACGAAGGAAGCATAATACATTCCATCAATAAGGTCTTTGTTCTTTTTTTCGAGTATCTGGTAAGCTCTTGAAATTTCGTGAGAGGGATTCTCATGTATAAATAGTTCTGTTGTCATACCCTGCAAATAACCACAATACAAATAACCACAACCGAAATTTATAATTAACGCAAAGTTAATTTAGCTAAGTGCCAATAAAGTTTAGATGAATTAAATTTTGACAGGTATCACACAAACCGGCTCAAACGTGTTAAACACGTTTGCCCTGCGCGAATATTTTATGCGCCGACATATTTAGAATAGCAAAGATCTTTTGGCTCTCAACATACATGCTTTTTGAATTTTCTGGACTTTTGTGTTTTAAAACTTTAAAGTAAGCATCCATTTTTGAGGCCCATACTTTTACAATTTTTAAATTTTTTTTAGCGATGAGCGTTTTTAATTTGTCATCCTTGTTGATCTCTTCATTGAGTTCGGAAATAAGGACCTTGATTTTTTTATCTTCTGCAGATCTTGTAAGTCCTGATTTAGAATAAATAAGCTTTAGCAGATCAATGTTTAAATGATATGTGCTTAACAATGCTTCTAAATAAAACCCTTTACTATAAGCAGTTTCAATTTTTTTTAATGCTGATGTTACTTTTCTTTGTGTCATATACTATAAATGCAAAACGCCTGCTAAAGATAGCAGGCGTTTTAACATATTTATTTAAAAACTATTTACTAACCACTAATTTAACGGTTTCTTTACCGTTGTTAGAGCTTAATGTTACAAAGTAAACTCCGTTATTTAAATTTGAAGTGTTGATGGTGAATGTATTTTCACCGCTTTGTAAAGTTTGATCAACCACCGGGCTGGCAACTAATTTACCATTAAGGTCGTAAACACTTACATTTAATACTGAAGTGCTGATAGCATCAATTACTAAAGTAGCAACATCTGAAGCAGGGTTTGGATATACGCTTACAATTTTATCAGAGAAAGTTGTAATGTTGTTGATGCCAACAAATGTACCACCAAAAACAGTATTTGTAAAAGAAGCACCTGATGAAACTGGTGAAGCAGAAATTAAACGATAGTCTGGAGTAGTTTCTAAAGCAGTTGGGAAACCACTAACAAAACCAATTCCTGCTGAAGTAATTGTAGTATCAATATTTCTTATGGTAGCATATGCTTGCATAGTTGCCAACGGCTGACCGATTAAAGAATATAAAACATCTGTAGAAATAACTGCATTTTGTACAGCACCTGAATCTGTTGCGCTTAAATAATTATCAGCTGTAGTAGTACCATTTAAATCCCAACCTTTTTCCCATCCTGTAAATAAAGAGTTATGGATAGAGATTGCAGTATTACGACGAGTAAACATGGCTCTTTCAAATTTTTCACCAACAGGTAAAGAAACTGTACCATCTCTTTTTGGTCCGATAGAAGTAATGTTAGAAAATACAGTTTTAGTTAAAGGTAAACGACCAATACCAGGATTAAAGTTGTCAGACTCAAAACCATTAGAATCACCTGCGGCATCAGAAATATCTTTATCACGAACGATCAAACCAAATTGAACACGACCCTGATGACCAAAATCCGTATCAAAATCATCATCTAAGCTTCTAAAAGAGATTAACCATTTTGCATCAACAGCACCGCCAAACCATTCAAAAGAATCATCACCAATAAATGAACATTGGATATGATCCAATTTAGTACCTGAACCAACACCACCCATTGTTAAACCATTTAATTCAGAATTTGGAGTAGCAGATAATGCAACACCAGAAAACTCGATACGTACATAAGATAATACACCTGAATTATCTGCATTGTTATTTCCACCGTAAAGGATCTCAGGGAAAGTTGTTGCAAAACCTTCAATATAATTTTCTTTAGTTGCTGAAGCTGTACAAGTTGCACATGCGGTATTAATAATACCATTACCTAAAATAACCAAACCACCCCAATCGCCAGGAGCACGGCCATTTGCGATAGACTCGTTAGATGTAAAAATAATAGGATTTGCAGCAGTACCTTGTGCCATGATTTTTGCGCCACGTGTAATAATTAAACAACTTTTTGTTGCTTTATCACCACGGATGATTGTACCCGGTAAAATAGTTAACGTTGAGTTATTTGTAACAGCAACATTATTTACTAAATGAACAATTCCACTTAAAGTTGTACTTGTTACAATGTTTGCCGAAATTGTTGTTGTTGTTGCACCATAATTTACATTTTCAGGATCCCAGTTTGTCCAACCGTTTGTCCAGTCTGTAGCAGGTGTGTTATCTGTAATAGGGAAAGCGCCTTTGTAAGAAGTGTTTGTCCAAAATGCTGTTTGAGCAGACAGTACAGAACTTGCAAAAATTGCAATTGCTGATAAATAAATTTTTTTCATTTGTAATTGTTTTAAAAGTTTCCACAAATTTATTGAGGTTTTGTGTTGTTTACCTTAAAACAACCTTACCATTTAATTACATCAGCGTTAATAAATCGTTAAGGAAGAAATTTACTTATACTAAAATTTATATGAGATGGAGAAAGAAATTGTTGGCGCATACCTTGTGTTGATCATCACGTTGTCAAAATTCTTATCATGGCTTTGTTGTTTACTTGCAGCTTCTGATCCTTTATCCAATTTTCCGTTTTTATTAAGATCTTGGTAGAAAATAAGATTTTGTGCCAATATATCTCTTACATTAAATTTTAATTCAAGCTTTTCTTTAAATGTTTTTATCAACTGGAAATCTAATACATGTCGCGGGTTTTCCCAATAGGTTGGCTCGTCACTTGAACCTACAACTAAGATTCTTCTTCCTACAATATTATAAGATGCGCTTACACCCCACCCTTTTTCGTTATCAAGATACTGTATTCCTGCATTTAAAATATAAGGTGATTGACCCTGTAATGGCCTTATATCAGATTCCGAAGCGATCAAAGCTGTTCCTACATCTACTTTTGATTGTATGTATGCAAAATTTGTGTATAACGTTGTGTTAGATAAAAATTTAATAGAATCGTTTCTGAATAATGTACTTAATTTAAAACGGTACTCTAATTCCAAACCAATGTTTGTTGCTTTTTTTGCATTGGTATACAATAAGCTTCTGATGGCGCTGGCAGTATTACTTACCTGCTCAATAGGATTTTCTATTTCTTTATAAAACCCCGAAATAGAAACAATCTGGCCTGCACCCAGAAAGTATTCAAATCTAAGATCATAATTATCAACTAAACTTCTAATCAATCTGGGTTCGCCCGAAACCGAAAAATCAGTAATAAAATCGTAAAAATTAAAAGGTGCTAATTCTCTAAATTCAGGCCTGCAAACGGTTCTATAATATGCTGCACGCAAATTTATTTTATCTGTAAGCGAATAAACCAAATTTACAGATGGTAAAAAATCAAGATAAGTTGTATCTGTTTTTACTTCTTCACCTAACAAATTAAATATTCTTATTTGTTGAAAATAAGATTCTGCTCTTACACCATATACAAATCTTAATTTTTCAAATAAACGCGAATCAAGCATTAAATACCCTGCATACAAATTTGAGGAGGCGCCATAACTATCAATATCCGTAGTTGCTTCAGATAATTTAAAACCACCGTCGTATTTTCCAGGCCCATTTATTATTCCAATATGTTCGGGAGCAAATATTTCGTTTTCGTTTAATAATGATAAACTATCATTAAAAAGAATTTGCGAGCCTTTTTTATACTTTGTAAACCCTATTAAGCGTGAAATAAATTCCCTGTCACGGTATTGATTAAAGCCGCCTATTTTTACTTCGTGTTTGGTTTTGCCAAGTGTAAATGCTTTGCTGATATCGAGGCTTAAGCTTTTAATATTTTCACGTGTAGTAGAAAAAAACATGGATCCGGCACTGTTTGGATATACCGTATTTTCAAATAACAAAGCAGTATAAGGCACTGAATCGTTCTCAACCGGCGATGATTTTTGATATACCATTTTTCGCAGGTTAGGAATGTCACGTTCTATTTTACTATAACCACCCACCCATTTAATTCTTATTTTTGCTTTGTCAATATAATGATCGCCATTTACTTGTCCTGAATAGATCTGATTTTGCGTGAACCATCTAACGCTCGAACGTTCATGGGTAGGTGTTGTGGCATCAAAAATACCACGCCTGCTAACTACTTTGTCATCTGAGTTCACGCTTAATAAATTTTTAAATCCTATTTGATTATTTGGTGTAATCTTATATGATAAATTCCACATAGCGCTTGCTAAAATATTATTTGTAAAAACAGTATCTGTATAATCTTTTATTTTTTGAACTGTATCACCCTGTTCTTCAAACTCCCTTCTGCTGTTAAACAATATACTGTTTGTATTATTGTAGGTTAGCGCAAATACACTTCCGGCATCACGCTTAAAGATTTTTCCAACGTTGGCCATAGCATATTGCAAATTAAGATTTGGCATTGCTTTTATATTCTTTAAAGACCAATCGTAATTTACAGTTTTTGCATAGTCTGTTTTTTCTAAATTAGTGAGCAGGTTAAAATCTTTTGTAGAAGGCAGCCCTTCCGGAAAAGCCCTTGTGCCATCATCCAAACCTAGCCAATCTGTTTTACCACCATTATACGTTTTAAATTCTTTAAATGTGGTTTGTGTATTGTATGCGCCGCCAACAGATAAAGTATAAAAGTTTTTCTCAGGAATGCTTTTTGTATTTATTTGAATGATACCACCTGCAAAATCGCCCGGAAGATCGGGTGTAGCAGTTTTTAAAATAACAATATTATCTAAAAGGTTAGCCGGAAAAATATCGAAAGAGAATGCTTTACGATCACTTTCAGAACTTGGTAACGGTGCGCCATTTAAATAAGCTGTATTATAACGGTCATTCATTCCGCGAATAATGGCAAATTTATTATCCTGTATTGTGGCGCCACTAACGCGTTTAATTACATCACTCGTGTTCCTGTCTGGTGTTTTTTTAATGCTTTCAGAACTTATCCCATCGCTAACACTGGAACTGTTTTTTTGCTGAAGGACAAGCGCTGTATTATTTTCTTTATTAAGTGTAACTACAACCTCAACTTCGGTAAGATCTTGTGATGAAGAGGGATCCAAAAGAACATTGAGATCTGCAACATTATTTTCTTTAACTTCTACTCCTGCAACTTTTTTTGTTGTATAAGAAATGTAACTTATAACCACTGTTACTTTACCAACAGGCACACCAGTTAATATAAATTTACCATCAAAATCAGCACTTGCCCCTTTGCCAGTTCCTTCAATTAATGCGGTTGCCCCTGGTAGGGTTTCGCCGGTCTTTGAATCTAAAATAGTGCCTGAAATACGGCCGGTTTGGCCAAAAGCAAGAGAAAGGGTGAAAATTAGTGAAAGGGTGAAAAATAATTTTTGCATGTTGTGTGTTATAATATACAGTGCAAAAAAAGCCTTTTTAAATTACGACTACTTAAATTTGATGTTACCAAAAGTTTAACTTAATTGTTGTTTTTAGCGTATAATTTAATAATTAGTTAACTTTGGGGAATAGGCATTGTAGTAATTTTAAACCGGATACAAACGCAAAATATGAGCAATTCTAATTTTAAAATACTGTTGGTTGATGACGAGCCGGATATTGTAGAGTTTTTAGGTTACAATTTAAAAAAAGAAGGTTACACAATATTAACCGCCAACAATGGTAAAGACGCTATTGAAATAGCAAAAAAAGAAATTCCACACCTTATAGTACTCGATGTAATGATGCCCGATATGGATGGTATTGAAACCTGCAGGGAATTACGTGAACAAAAAAATTTACAGGATGTACTTATCGCTTTTTTAACTGCCCGCAGCGAAGACTATACCCAAATTGCAGGTTTTGAAGTAGGTGCTGATGATTATATCACTAAACCTATTAAGCCCCGTGTTTTTATTAGCCGCGTAAAAGCTTTATTACGCAGGTTACAGGCAAACACTATTTCCGAATCGGTTATTGAGTTTGGTAATATTCGTATTGATAAAGAAAAGCATGTTATTTTTAAAGGCGAAACAGAAATTGCATTACCAAAAAAAGAATTTAAATTATTTTCTTTATTAAGCAGCAAACCCGGCAAAGTATTTACACGTGAATTTATTTTAGATACCGTTTGGGGTGATGAAGTTGTTGTGGGCGACAGAACAATTGATGTACACATTCGCAAACTGCGCGAAAAAATTGGCGACGACTATTTTAAAACCGTAAAAGGTGTTGGTTATAAATTTGAGTTTTAATTTTCTTATTGTTTAAGTAAAATAAAAAAGCCTCTTCAATTTGGAGAGGCTTTTTTTATTGCTAATGTTGCCATTAATTTGAAGAGATAAAAAAATATTTTGGGCGCCTTAACGGGCTGCTTCGGGCTCGGCTATCGCCTCGGTTTTTTGCCTTAGCAGGCAAAAGAACTAAACCCTGCGCATCCCTGGCGCTAACATTCACAAAAATCTACATTTACTTTTGTAAGAATGAAGCATACTTAATGTGCGCCAGGGACACGAAGGGTTCAGTTCTTTTTCGGCTTTTTCAGCCGAAAAAAACCGTAGCGAAGCGAAGCCCGGAATGGCCCGCCTGGCGCCTAAAAAAAATTAAGTATCAATACAATTGTGTTTGAGTATTTAGCCTTTTTTTATTTGCTCTAAATATTGGGAGAAGGTGATCAGAAAATTCTGACGCTGTTTTAATTCCATTTAGGTAGATAAATTACACTCAAAGTTCTATTCTTTTTAAGATTAATAAAACCTGTTTATAGTTTAGACGAACATTTAAACTTAAATCAGGAAATTATGAAAAATCTATTATTAGTGTTTGCATTAACTGCCTTTACATTTAGTTTTGGCCAAATTAATAAAGGCCGACAAATGATCGGTTGTAATTTTAGTTTCAGCAAGGCTAAATCAAACAGTTTTGATTCAACAGGAACTAAGCCACTTGTAGAAGAAATATCAACTCGCGCGGGATTTGGCCTAAGATATGGGTACTTTATTAAGGATAAAATTATGCTTGGTGTTTCCGCATCCATAAATACGGGTAATACACATTCTGAAACTGTACATTATTCAGGTTATTTTTCTATTGGGGGCTCATATTCTCAGTCATTACATATTGGCATTTTTTCACGCTATTATCAAATGCTGGGCAAAAGTAAATTTGCAGGTTTTGCACACTTGGGTGTTAATTATAATGAAGGAGAATCAAGAACAACATATATATATTCAAATGGAAATTATAGAGGTAATAATAAACATTCCGGTCTTTCAGTATTTTTAGGTGCCGGCATCACTTATTTCTTAAATAAAAATATTGCAATTGAGACGTATTTAGGAAGCATTGGTTTTACAAACTTTAAAACAACCAGTTATTCCGAAAATATTAAAGCAAGCCAGTCAACATCTCTCACCTTTACTTCAAATACTATTTTTTCATTCTCTTCTTTAAATATTGGCATCAATTTCTATTTTGGTGGTAAGAAAAAAGAAACGGAAACCGCTACACCAACACCTTAAAAGTTAGGTGCTACGGGTTCATTAATGTGGCTTTTTTTAAAGGTAAATTTAGGTATGCTAATCAAAAAATGTTAGCTTAGCAAAGCCTTTATTTTATTTGAGAAAGCCCTTAAAATATCTTTTCATTCTTACATGTCTCTTATCACATGTTTCTTTTTTAGGTCAGAATACCGAAGCACTTAAAATCGCCCTTAAAAATGCAACACACGATACTACGCGTTGTAGAGTTTTATTGGCTATGGTAGAAATTGAAGAAAGAGAACCTATTTGGACAGGTTACAACGAAGAGGTAAAAAAAATAGCTGTAAAAAATATTGCCTCAGGCGGAACTCTTAAAAAAGTATATTCCAATTTTTTGGCTAGTGCCTATAATAATACGGGCGTTGGCGCCACTTATAATGGAGATAATGTTAAAGCGCTTGAAAACTTTCAAAAAAGCTTATTACTATTTAAAGAAACCGGGAATAAAAACGGAGCTGCACAACCCTTAAATAACATTGGGTACGTTTATGATGTGCAGGGTAATATTGTTTTGGCGCTCGAATATTTTCATGAAACATTAAAAATAAATGAAGAATTAAAAAATGACCTTGGTATTGCCAACGTACTAAATAATATTGGAACTATATATAGCAGGCAGGGCGAAACCAAAAAGGCACTGGAGTATCTTTACCGTGGTTTAAAAAAAAGAGAAGCTCTGAATGATAAACCAGGCGTTGCACAGTCGTTAAATAACATTGGCGCTATTTATGATGTTATAGACGATACAAAAGCCAATGAATATTACCAAAAGAGCTTTGCTATTTACCAGGAGATTGGAGATAAGCTGGGTATTGCCAATTCCTCCAATAATATTGGCTCTATTTATCACCGCCAGGGCAACCACTCTTTAGCCCTTACTTATTTTGAAAAGAGTTTAAAGATCCACGAAGAGATAAACAATAAAAGCGGAATTGCTTTTTCATTGAATAATATTGCCACATTACTTTGGAAAACAAAGCGTTATGATGAAGCTTTAGTTTATGCACTTAAGGGAATGCAAGCGGCGAAGGAGGCAGGATATCCTGAAAGAATACAAAGTTCGGCCGATATTTTAAAGCGGATTTTCCTTCAACAAAAAAAATACAAAGACGCTTTTAATATGTTTGAGCTTGAAAATAAAATGCGTGATAGCTTAATTAACCAGGAAACACAAAAAGCAGCACTTAAAAAACAAATGCAATATGATTACGAGAAAAAAGAGATAGAACTAAAAGCAGAACAGGATAAAAAAGATGCTATTTCAAAAGAAGAATTAAAACAAAAAGAGAAAGAACGAAATTATTTTATCGGGGGCTTTGCATTAGTTATACTTCTTGCCCTATTTATTCTTAGAAGCTACAGGCAAAAACAAAAAGATAATAAGATCATTACCGAACAAAAAAATCTGGTGGATGCAAAACAAAAAGAGATACTCGATTCTATTCATTATGCCAAACGCATACAAACGGCTTTGTTGCCCAGCGAAAAATATATCGATAAAAGTATAAAGCAATTAACTAATAAAACTCTTTTGCCATTTATCTTTTGTCTTTTATCGCTCTTCTCACTCTCACAAAAAACAGACTCACTAAAGCTAGCACTTAAAAATGTAAAACATGATACATCCCGTGTTAAAATCTTAACTACCTTATCTGAATATTTTTCGCCGGGCGAAGACCAGTGGCAAATTTACAACGAAGAGATCATTAAGATCTCTGAAAAATATGCCGGCCGCCTTGCAACGCGCACAGATACTTTTTTTATGCGCAACCTGGCTTCCTCAACTTCAAACAAAGGTTACGCCTTAAATATGAGAGGTAATACGCTTGAAGGACTTGCTTATTTTGAGCGCGGGTTACAACTAAGCGAAAATACAGGCGATAAACTTAGCATAGCCAATACATTAATCAATATAGGTAGTGTATATGATAACCAGGGTAATCTTAGCAAATCGCTGGATTATTATCACAGGGGACTGGCGGTACTCGAAAAATTAAATGATAAAGAAAGTATGTCGGTAACCTTTATAAATATTGGCAATATTTATAAAAAACTGAAAGACCTTGCCACTGCCATGAGCTATTATAATAAAAGCCTGAAACTAAATACCGAGATCAATAATCAAAACGGAATTGGCATGTCCTTAAATTATATCGGAATGGTATACGATGAACAGGGCAAAGAGGAGAAAGCCCTGGATCACTACAAAAAGAGCCTGGTTATTGGTGAAAAATTGCGAAACAAAAACGTGTGCGCAAAAGCATTAAATAATATTGGTAGTATTTACTTTCAAATAAATGATTATAAAAAAGCAAAAGAGCATTATTTAAAAAGTATAAAATATTACGAAGAGATCAGGGATATTAAAGGCACATCTAATACTTACGATAACCTTGCAAAAGTATTTATAGCCGAAGGTAACTTAAGTGATGCTTATCAATATGCCAAGCCGGGTTTTGACATGGCAGAAAAAAGCGGCAATATAAGGGCAATTATGAATTCATCACGCACACTTAAGGTGATCTTTCAAAAACAAAATAACTATAAAGAGGCTTATGAAATGTATGCACTGGAAGTAAAGATGGGCGATAGCATTAATAACCAGGAAACCAGGAAAGCCGCTATAAAAAAACAATTGGAATATACTTATGAGAAAAAAGGAATTGAATTAAAAGCCGAACAGGATAAAAAAGATGCACTTGCAAACGAAGAATTGAAACAAAAAGAAAAAGAGCGTAATTATTTTATTATTGGCTTTGCACTTGTATTACTATTGGTAGCATTTATTTTAAGAAATTTCAGGCAAAAACAAAAAGCAACAGCCATTATTTTAGCACAAAAACAATTGGCAGATGCCAAACAAAAAGAAATTGTAGACAGTATTTATTATGCTAAACGCATACAACAGGCATTATTACCAAGTGAAAAGTATATTAAGAAAAGCTTGGAGAGTTTAAGAAAGTAATGCTGAATAAAAAACTTTCACTAAAAAACTAATTTTATTGTTTTCCTTTTAATGGCCCAAAACCTGCCATCATATTTACGACCATTCTCCTGGTCATCAATTTTTGTAAGCCTATCATAAAACGGTTCAATCCACCCGAAACAACTTTTGGTTTTCTCCTGCTCTCCAGCGCACTCACTAATTCGTTCACTACCTGTTGGGCAGTTTGCATTGTAAATTTCGGGAAACTATCCTTATCACCACCCGATACCTCATGAAAATTAGTGTAGGTAGCACCGGGACAAAACCCCATAACATAAATAGGGTCAACTTAATTTTCTGGGGAGCAGATTCATTAAGCAAACAGTTTCCCTAACCTAAACAAGAAGAATTTAACATCAGTTACGCCTCTTAAATTGGCTCTAAAGAGTTTTATTTTGGAGTTAAACG
>JACDED010000242.1 GCA_013816615.1 Bacteroidota bacterium | reverse complement strand
CTATCAGGTAACACTCCCTCTATAGGAAATGGAAACTGGTCATTGATCTCAGGCGCAGGAACAATAGCTTCACCATCTTTGGTAAATACAAGTGTAACTGCACTTGGTATTGGAATAAATATTTTTGAGTGGCAAATTACAAATGGTGCTTGCGTTTCCTCTTCAACAGTTTCGGTAACAGCAAATGCAATTCCTCTATCAATAGCCGGATCAAATCAAACGATTTGTGTAAATAATACTTCTCTTCAGCTTTCTGGTAATACACCTACAGCAGGTACCGGTAACTGGACATTATTATCAGGTTCAGGAACAATTACTAATCCTTCTATTGCAAATTCCGCAGTTACAGCTATTGGGCAAGGCGCAAATACTTTTCAGTGGCAGGTCACAAACGGCTTGTGCACATCATCTTCATCTGTTTTAATTACAGGCAACGCGCTACCAACAAATGCAGTTGCAGGTAATTCTTTAGCTGCATGCGCATCAACAGCTAACTTAAATGCTAATATACCGGTTGTTGGTGTTGGGCTTTGGTCTCTTCTTTCAGGAACAGGAACAATAACTTCGCCTACAAATCCTTTAACCTCATTAACGGGTTTGGGAATTGGATCAACTGTTTTTCAATGGCAAATAGCAAATGGTGTTTGTCCGGTTAGTACATCAACTGTTTTAATTGTTACAGATATAACACCAACACTTTCTACAAATTCAACTTCAAGTTTAATTTGCAATGGTTTTTCTGTAAGCTTAACTGTAAACGGGGCTACATCTTATTTGTGGAGTACGGGCGCAACTGCATCTGTGATTATCGTAACACCAAGCATAACCACCAACTATACAGTTACAGGAAATAATAATGTTTGCTCTTCGTTTATTGTTTTTACACAATCAGTTTCAATATGCACAGATATAAAACTAACTCCTGCTGATATTTCTTTTTTCCTGATATATCCTAATCCATTCACCGAAAAGATAACAATTAATGTTGGCGGAGAAATAGTTACTGTTGCATTATATAATTCTCTTGGGCAATTACTATTTAGAGATACAATTAACGGTATCCAGGATATTAATACTGCTCAATTAGCCAAAGGGCTTTATTATATTTCCTTAGGTTCTATTACAGAAAGTAAGACGTATAAAATCGTTAAAGACTGAAGTAGCTTTCCCAAAAACCGTTAAATCAAATTCCATTTATCTTTCCTTAACAATTTTTTTTACTTAGCCTTATTTGCATTTGTGATATTTGATCAAAACAATTATACATGAAAGCAATTATTATTTTAGGTTCAGTGGTAATGAATATTGCACTGCAGGCTCAGCAACAGCAGCAAGGAAGACAACAATTGGTACGCGTAAACCTTGGTAATAGTAATGTTTTAGTAAATAATGTTTCCAGCAATATTTCTTTTAATAATAGTCAAATTAACAATGTTCAAATGCGATCAAATATTGTGAGGCCGGCACAGGTTCGTAATGTTGTTCGCGCAGTTGCGACCAATAACACACAAGTAAAAGTTCCTAACGGAGTAAAAAGAACAACGCCACAGGCCCGTCGTCGCACTACTCCAAGACCAATGCCCAGAGTAGTGGTTAATACACCCGTAAATGATCCTGTACAAATTTTAAATCCTCCTGTAACAAACGTGTTTGCTTCTAACGAATTTAATGCACCAATGCAAAATTTTATGAGTATAAATGATGATAACATGCAGTCGCAAAACATTTCCAATTTTAAAAATGAAGGCAGTAAGCCTTTTTTACAACAGGAGAATAACAACGAGCAAAAATCATTTAACTTAGATCTTTCATTAAATTTTAAAGGTGTATCCACGGTGCGCTCAAGAGTTGCATCTTCATCTTCATCGTCATCATCTTCTTCACATTCAAAGTCGCGCACGTTCAGTAAAAAAATGGCAAAGTTCAAACGTCATTTTTTCGGAAAACTTTCTTCCCATAAAAAAGGCACACACCGTTTAGATGTTTGCTTTAAGTGGAAAGATTAAGAATGTTATTTATGAAAGAAGCGCACATCGGTTAGATTATTGTTTTAATCGAAAAAAACTGATTTTGCTTCTTACTCTTGAAGCCTTATACCAAATTCAGTTATTAAGTAGTCCAAATTAAATTGTTAAAAACATACCTAAATCCGCATATAGACATGACC
>JACDED010000058.1 GCA_013816615.1 Bacteroidota bacterium | reverse complement strand
CTTTTACTTTTTTAAGTTGTCGTTCTAAATTTTTTTCTAATACCGTTCGGGTTAATTTTGATTTTCTTGCCATAATTGATACAAATATAACAAATATTTGTATATTATAGAACACTAATTAGTATCAGTCTTTTGTCAGCCGAAATTTTGTCTAGGAGAATTTGCCCGGCTGGTGTTATAGGTAGAAAGCGCCACGCGGTTTATTGTCTGTGTCTTTCGTTAATAGCCCCATTTTTCCAAAGCATTTTTATTTGAGTATAAGTTCCCGAAATATTTTTTTCAAACTGAACTTGAATATTTTCATCAAGTATAAATAAATTGTTGTCAATGTATTTAAGTTCGGTTACTAAATTTCCATTTTCTGCATTCTTGCAGAACAAATAAATAAATGGCCGCCGCTTTAAACTCTATTTCTTACGAAGTATTAACAAACGTTTCGGCAAGGGTGAAAAGGGTCTATGTGCAGGAGTAGATACTTATATTCCAATCTCTAATCTGGTTGCGATCAGTTTGTTTTTTTATTGTAGAATTCTGAGAAAAATATTTTCATAAAAAATGCTACACAGAACTAATATATGTAGTTTAAATACTTCATATATTTGATGGATTATTAAGTTTATATGGGGTTTAGAACAAATAAACTTAATTGTTAAAAAAAGAAAGCCGTTAGATTAATTTCTAACAGCTTTTTATTTATGTGTGATTACTCTTTGATCATCTTTTTAGTTATAGTACCAATCTGAATAAAATAAATTCCACTTGGATTGTGCGCTAAATCTACCTCTGTTTTTTCGTTTTCAATTAATGCGCAATAAACAAGATAGCCCAGCGCATTAAAAATTTGAATCTTTTGATTTATTGAATTCGAAGCAATTACTATTTTATTATTGAATGGATTTGGATAAATGTTTAATTCGGATGATGGATTTATAAATTGATTTATTCCTGTGCAAGGTGAAACATTTTGTGTAAACACAAGTGAATTTGCGCAGCTAAAAACATTCGTACCTGTTATTGTATAGTTTGCTGTTATGGTTGGAGAAACGGTAATGTTTGGCCCTATACCCCCTGGATTCCATGTATAAGATAATGCACCGCTTGCTGTTAATGTTGCTGATTGTCCAACACAAAGTATACTGTTGGTTGTTGAGGCGTTAATTGTTGGCAAGACATTTACAGTTACGCTTGAAATTGCTGCCGATGGAGAAACACAGCCTGCGGTGCTTGTGCCGGTAATTGAATAAGAGCTTGTTGTGGTTGGCGAAACAACAGGGCCATTAGAAAACGTATATGTATTTGCACCATTTGGAGTTATTGTAAAATTTTGGCCATTACAAATAGAACCACTATTTACTGAAATTGACGGCAAGGCGTTAACCGTTACATTTGAAGTAGCAAAAGAGGAAGAAGAACAGCCTGCGGCGCTTGTGCCTACAACGGTGTATGATGTGGTGGAAGTTGGGAATACTACTGAGTTGCCACCCTGAAAAGTATATGTACTTGCGCCACCCGGTGTTATTGTAAACGATTGACCTGAACAAACGGAACCACTATTGACAGTAATAATAGGTAGTGGATCTACTGTAACATTTAGCGTTTGTTGAGGGCTGGTGCCACAAGAGTTGCTAGCTGTGACAGTAAATATGCCAGTGCTTCCCGGAGTTGCAGAAATGATATTCGTTGAACTTGCACCTGACCACCCACCTGGTAAAAACCATGTATAAGAAGTTGCGCCTGCAACTGTTACTATACTATAATTTGATGGACCTGTATTAGAACATAATGATATTGATCCGCTAATCGCTGCGGGAGTTGATGGCGTTGTGTTTACAGTAACTGAAAGTGTTTGTGAAGGCGAACTTCCGCAACCATTATTAGCAATTACGGAAACGATACCACTGTTTGCATTCGAGGTAGTTGTGATAATGTTTGTTGTCGAAGTTCCTGCCCAGCCACCCGAGAGCGACCACGTATAAGAAGTTGCGCCACTTACAGCAGCTATACTGTATGTATTAGATGATCCGGAGCAAATGGAAATATTTCCGCTAATTGCTGGCGGTTGATTGGGAGCAGAATTACACCCACTGAATTTCACTAAAAAAGCATCCTCACCACCACCGCCATAGACACTTTGATGGCTGCCAATAGTGGCAATCACAGTTCCGCTAGTGGGAGGACTTGTATATCCAGCTAGATACACATTGCCCGATGCGTCTGCTGCGCATGAATAACCGCCATCGTACACGATATCGCCATAATAAGTGGCTGACTGGCGAGTGCCGGCATTATTAAATCGCGCCAAAAAAGCATCATATACTCCGCCACCAAAGGCGCCTTGGTGGCTGCCAGTAGTGGCAATTATGGTACCAGTATTGGAGGTTGTTTGTCCCGAGAGGTAAACATTGCCCGATGCGTCTGCGGCACATGAATAACCGGATTCCGTCCCTGTTCCACCATAATAAGTACCCCATTGACGCGCGCCAGTAATATTGAATTGCACCAGAAAGGCGTCAAATAATCCTCCAAAAGAACTTTGATGACTGCCAGTGGTAGCTATAACGTTGCTTGTAGTTGATTCTGTATCTCCTGCAAAGTATACGTTTCCTAAAGCATCAGTTACACATGAGCGACCTTCATCAGCCCCTGTTCCACCATAATAAGTGCCCCACTGACGAACGCCAGTGCTGCTAAATTTTACAAAAAACGCGTCGATTATTCCTCCAAATGTAACCTGGTGACTGCCAGTAGTAGCAATTACAGTACCGGTATTGGAATCTGTAACGCCCGCTAAGTAAACATTTCCTGAAGCGTCGGTAGTGCAGGAATTGCCGTATTCCGTTGCGCCCGTTCCGCCATAGTAAGTGCCCCACTGCCTAACACCAACGCTATTGAATTTCACCAAGAAGGCATCACGTGTTCCTCCACCATATGTAATTTGATGACCACCTGCGGTAGCAATTGAATTACCATTATTAGAGTTGGTAATACCTGTCAGATATACATTACCTGAAGGGTCTGTGGAGCAAGAATAACCATAGTCCTGCGCCCCTGTTCCGCCATAGTATGTGCCCCACTGGCGCGCTCCGGCGTTGTTGAATTTTACTAGAAAGGCGTCAGACGCTCCTCCGCCATGTATGCTTTGGTGACTGCCTATTGTGGCTATCGCAGCGCCGGCATTGGAGCCTGTATTTCCAGCCATGTACACATTACCCGAAACGTCTATAGCGCAGGAATAACCATAATCCATTCCTGTTCCACCATAATAAGTACCCCATTGGCGTATGCCTGCGCTATTGAATTTCACCAGGAAAGCGTCATAAGTTGATCCGCCGTGTGTACTTTGGTGACTACCAGTGGTGGCTATGAGTGTACCGGTATTCGATACTGTATATCCGGTCATATAAACATTGCCTGAAGCGTCGGTGGTGCAAGATGTGCCAATGTCAGAGTCCCCTCCGCCACAATAAGTACCCCAAATCCGTAGGGCGGGATCAATTACAAAGGGCAGGTCAGGATCAATATTATTAATATCAAATCTTACAATATTTTGTTTAAAGACCCATTTTGAAGTTAAAGTTTTGCCATTTTGTATTACAAGTGGCGCTTGTTCAATGATAGTACCCAAGGGTGTTGTTAAAACTAATTCACCTTTTGTATTCAAACTTATTTTCGTTGCGCCTTTAAATTCAAGTTGTATGTTTTTGTAATTTGCTCCGGCAGATACTAAATAATCATATTTTAACCGACCTTCTTTTTCATACCACTTCAAGTCAATACCGCTGTAAATATTTTTATATATAATATATGAGTAATTTTTTACATTCATTACTCCGTAAGGACAGCTTGGTAAATAATAATTATTATAACCCGGCTGTGCTTCTCCTTTATTAACGAAAGGGTTAGTATTGCAATTAAGCCAGTCAACATCTAAACGGTAAATGGTGGTTTGATCTGGTATTTTTCCCCCAATCCCTTTTATATTAAGTTCTTTTTGCAAGTGATCGACTTCTTCTTTCCAGGAATCCACCCTGTTCAATTGGTAACTTATACCATTGTTCCGTAAATGATATGCCAAGCCCTTAGTGCTGCCACTGAATAGAATATCCGGACGAGGATTAAAAAACTGGTCCCTTATTTGACCTTTGTTTTCTTGAAATGAATAATTAGGTTCGTTTGTTTTTTTATCAAGAGCATGACCTTTGATATTTGAAAAGATCAATGCAGTTATTAAAATGAATGTAGCTTTATTCATAATGAAAATTTTATTGTAACAAATTTATAAAATTTAAATAAGCTAAAGATAACTGCAGGATAAGTTTTTTTCATTACAGTGAGAGGCAGAGTTCACTATTAACAAAATATCGTAAATTTGCTATTAGGTGAAAATCTGTTCATATATTTTTGTCTTGTACTTTCTTACAAGTATCCAATTAAAGGCACAGGAAGTTGATAGCCTTATCTCAAAACTTGCTATTGCCAAAGAAGATACCAATAAAGTAAAATTGCTTAATAGACTTGCAAGCATTTTTTTAAGTAAGGATCTCCTAAGGTCAAGTGATTATAGTAAACGATCGTATAAGTTAGCTGGTGAGCTTAATTTTATTAAAGGTAAAGCAAGTGCTGCTGTTCTAAGAGGCGTGGCTTTTCTTGAGCAGGGAAATACAGATTCTGCAGAATATTTGTACGGCATTTCGGAATCACTTTTTGAGAAGATAAATCATCTTTCAGGTAAAGCAGCTATAATGAGTCAAAGAAGTGGTATTTATGTAACGAAAGGCGTTTATGACAAAGCTTTGGATTTGCATCAAAAAAGCTTGAATATTTACATTAAGCTAAACGATAAGGAAAATCAAGCAATCGCGCTATCTGGTATCGGAATGGTGTATGGATTGCTTGGACAATATAAACTATCAGAGGAATATTATTTAAAAGCCCTGAAAATAAAGAAGGATTTTGGTGATGAAAGAGGAATGTCGATTGTATATACGAATTTAGGAAGTGATAATTATAATAATAATGCATACGAAAAAGCGCTTTATTATATTAACAAGGCGCTAAATATTCAGGAAAAACATGGAGACAAACGATTAATAATTGTAAATAAAACCAATAGAGGAAACGTATTTGTTAAACAGGCAAAATATGGGCAGGCAACTACAGATCACCTCTTTAGTTTGGAGGAGAATATTAAAATGCGCGACACATTGGCAATGATTAATAGTCTTACTAGTATTGGCGATATTTACAACTTTACAAGCAGATTCAAACAAGCGTCTCATAAATTCCGCGAGGCTGAGGCTCTGTTGAAGGATACTACTAACTTAATAACCCTTAGAACTATTTATTTGGGATTGGGAACTGCATACAATGGTTCAGGTGAATTAAAAAACGCAGCTGATTTTTATAAAAAAGCATATTTATTGGAAAACAGAATATTTAATGGCACTCTTTCTGAAAAGATTGCTAACCTTAAAGAAACATTTGAGGCGGAAAAAAGAGAGAAAGAAATAGATATACTTAAAGAAAAGGAAAACAACTTGCAGTTGTTAGCGGAAAAGAGGAAGTTGAATGTTTACATTTCTATCAGTGGAATTCTTTTGGTACTGAGCATACTTTTCATTGTAATTATTGCTAGCAAGAATAAAAGGGATAAATTAAAGCTTGAAACAGCTAAAAACAAGGCAATGTTTGAGCAAAAAGCCTTACGGGCTCAGATGAACCCACACTTTATTTTTAATTCTTTAAACAGTATTCAGAAATATATTTTGCAGAATCAATCACAAGAGGCTTACGATTACCTTGCCAAATTCAGCAAGTTGATACGGCAGGTGCTTATGAATTCTGAAAGAAGCGACATTACAATAAAAGACGAGAAAGTGTTACTTGAATTATATGTTGAGCTTGAACAAAGACGGTTTAAGAATCGGTTTGACTATTCAATTATTTGCTCTGCTATAGTTCCATTAAATTTTAAAATTCCTATTATGCTTGTGCAACCCTTTGTTGAAAATGCTATTTGGCACGGGTTGATGAATTTAAACAGGACTAAACACGGATTGCTCACAATTGATTTTGAACTTGAACAAGACAACTTAAAAATCCAGATAAAAGATAATGGCATAGGACGGGAGGCGGCTGCTTTAAAAAGAAAGGACAGCGAATACAGGTCTGTTGGAATGATGTTCACTCAAAAGCGTTTGGAACTGCTTAAAGAAAGCGGTAATATAAATGCAAAAATTGAAATAATAGACTTGAAAGATGAAAACGGTAATGCAAACGGAACCTCAGTAGAAATAAAATTTCCGTTAATTGTATTGAATGAAGATTAATGCGGTAATTATAGATGATGAAGAAGATAGCATAGTTGTATTACAAACTTTGCTCAAAAAATATTGCTCGAACATTACTGTGATAGAAACGGCAATGGACATTGATGAAGCGTATAAAAAAATAATTAAACATAAGCCACAAGCAATCTTTCTTGATATTCAAATGCCTGGTGGAAATGGATTTGACCTTTTAAAGAAATTTAAAAAAATTGATTTTGATGTTGTTTTTGTTACCAGTTATGATAAATATGCAATTGAAGCAATAAAACTAAGTGCGCTCCATTATATGCTCAAGCCAATTGAAGTTGAAGAATTGCAAGAGGCCGCAAAACGTATTGAAAGAAATGCATATTGGAGGGAGTTGCAGAATGAGCAATTACGAAATGCTATTCCCAATATTGAAGAGTTGGAGAAAAGAATAAGCCTTCATGTAAAAGATAAAGTTGAGTTTGTTAAGTTAATTGAAATTACTCATTTGGAAAGTGATCGTAACTACACCAATGTTTACACTGCGGCAAATAAAAAATATACATCATCAAAAAATCTTGGTGAATACGAAGAGATGCTGAAACATTATGATTTCTTTTATCGTGTAAATAAAGGATGTATTGTAAATATGAATTATGTGGAAGGCTACTCCAAAGGAGAACCCTGTTTTATTGATCTGATGAATAATCATAAGCAGGAAGTATCGAGAGCGAAGAAACAGGAATTATTGCAGCTACTAAAGCTAAACTCTAACCCAAAGAATATGTGGACATAAATAAACAACCTTTGCTCCTGAATTTGAATTGTTATATTCAAATTTGACTTTTAAATTCCTAATTAATTCAATTAGAACAGAATAATTATATGAAGAGACTCAAAATCGCTATAAGAATTAAATGGCAATTTGTTTCAATTCGCTATCACCGATATCTCCACATGCGCATTTTTTGGCAGCACTTTTACTTCAACTGTTTCGCGGGCCGGGGGATTTAATTTAAAATAGGTTTTATATACCTCGTTTATTTTGAGAAATTTTTTAAGTCAGTGGTATAAATGGTGGTTTTGCAAACATTGTCTAATGTCATGCCTGCGGCTTCAACAATTGCTTTTATATTGTTTAATGTTTGCGTGGTTTCATTTTCTATGGATGTAGAATCAAAGAACCATCTGTTCGTAAACCAACTTGTCCGGATACTTAAAGTGTGCCGCCGCTTTTAATTCCCTGGCAGTATCGGCCAATAGGTGCAGGCGCCAGCTTTGTAAAAATAACTTCTTTATGATCTTTACTGGTGAAGGCGAAGATCAAAACAATTACAAAAAGAGCTAATGCAATTTTCTTTCCCATTTAAAATTTATTTTGGTTGAACCGGCGCATCCATTTTTGAAATATCTGTTAAGCCTTTTATAAGCGTATCACAATCCTGAATATTTGTATACACATTTGGTGCTATACGAATACCATTTACTTTTTCCAGGATCATTGAAACGGTGTGGATCTTTTTTGTTTCAAATAACTTTGCTTCTACCTGTTGTGCCTGCCAACCTTCAAAACCAATGGTAGCAATAGCGCAGGAGAACTCTGGTTTTAAAGAAGTGTAAAAATTTGCCTTTGGTAATTTATGACATTTCTCTGCCCAGTAATTTTTTAAATAACGCAGGCGCGATTCTTTTCTTTTAGCGCCAATAATATTATGAAAATCTACAGCGGTACCAATTGCCATTTCAGAAGCAAAAGAACGTGTACCTAAATTTTCAAATTTCTTCATATCGCTACCATCAGGTTCTACTGCTGAAAGCAAAGCCCAGACTTTTTTTATTTTATCTTTTTTAATATACAATAAACCACTTCCAAATGGCGCACACAACCATTTATGTAAAGAGCTTGCAAAATAATCTGCGCCTGTATCTTCAATTTTAAAATCCATTTGTCCGAACGAATGTGCGGCATCTACAATTACTTCACAACCTTTTGCATGTGCCATATCTGCAATTGCTTTTGATGGAACTACATTGCCTGTCCAGTTGATCATGTGCGTTATGTGAACGATCTTTGTTTTTGGTGTAATGGCTTTCTCATATAATTTTACAATGGCAGCTGCATCTTCCATAGGTTGTGGAATGTTGATCCACACCAGTTTTATTTTATCACGTTTTTCTCTTTGCTTCCAGGCATTCATCATATTAGGATAATCAAAAGTGCTTAGCACTATTTCATCTCCTTCTTTTAAATTCAATCCAAAAATAACAGTGTTCAATCCTTCAGTTGCATTTCTGTTAATGGCAATTTCTTCATTCGAAACTCCACAAAGCTCTGCAAGCTTTGTACGTAAACCTTCACGGCCTTGATCTAAAATGCGCCACATGTAATAACTCGGCGCTTCATTACTGTATTGTAAAAAGCGAATGTGTGCATCCTGAACAACTTTTGGTTGCGGGCTCACACCACCGTTATTAAAATTAAGTACGTTAGGCGAAACAGTATAACTCTCACGGATCCATCCCCAAAAATCTTCATTTTCCGCAGCAGCATCTAAACTTAAATTTTCTAATTTGTTTAAATGCTTATCCAGTTGTCTTGCAAAAGGAAGGTCAATTGATGAAAAAAGGTCAATCGCGGATAAAGAGCCTGCGGTTGCCATTAAAAAATTACGACGGTTCATCATGGAGAGTATTTTTACTAAAGGTAAAAAATGAAAGTTAAAAAGCAATAAAAAGAAAATCATATTTGAGCCTTTTAGATCGTCACGTCGAGTAGAATTTATTCTTTTAAATTCGTATCGAGACATTTGTAGTCTTCTCGATACGATTTTTTCTCAAAAATCTACTCGAAGTGACAGGCTTAAGAAAACTATTAAGGATAACAGCTATTTAAATTTTAAACCAAAAGTTTTATAGGTCCAGTAGATCAATACAAACTGCAAAGGCAAGCGTAAAGCGGCAGCTATAAATTGAATGTTTAACGAGATCCATGTATCCATAAGTATTTGAATGTGTACGGGTAAAAAAGCGATCAACATTAAAACAATTAACCAGGCTGCTTTTTTTTGATATTTCTTTATTAAAAGTAAAATGCCTAAACCGATTTCGATTACACCGGTTGCATAAACAAAAAATAAATGAAAGGGGATATAACGTGGCATTATTTTTAAATAAAAACCAGGATTTACAAAATGATAAAGCCCTGCAACAACATACAACAGGCTCATTAAAATAACGGAAACTTTTTTCATTCTATTTTATCTTTTATAATGTCACGTCGAGTAGAAAATTTGTTCTTTTAAATTTGCGTATCGAGACGTTTACACCTTTAAACTTCTCGATGCGATTTTTTCTTAAAAATCTACTCGAAGTGACAGGTAGTTAAAATTTTACACCCAACTGCAACACCAAATGATAACTATTTATGTAAAGAGAGCTCGCAGCATATTTTTCTTCAAAATAATATTGCGAGAAACCATAACGGAAATTAAACTCAGCAAAAAAATTACTTCTCGAACCGCCAACACTATTTTTTTGTAAACCGAAAGATGCGCTTACAAACGAACTTAAGTGTTTATCAATAAATGAATTTCTAAATCGCATATCTACAACATCTTCTTTTATGCTGTTTCCATTTTGGCTCACGGTTAAATTTGCCGGCAATAAATAACGAAGATGATAGCCAATGGCTATGTAAGGACTAAAAACACTGTTGTTCTCGCGTTTAAAAGAATATTTAAATTGTAAAGGCAAGCCAATTTCATTAATGATCAATGAATAATTATATGGAAATGTTTTATCGTAAAGTTGAACACTATCCGGCTTAAAATAATACGATCTAAAATTAACGTCGTGAAAAAAATAATCAAGTCCAAACAAAAAATAAGTTTTATAAACCTTATCACATCTTACTTCTTTTCTGAAGCTTACAAGTGCACTCATTTTTTGTGAAGCGCTTTTTGAGTGATTTGGATTTACGTTGTAAAGGCTTAACACAGGGCCAATGCCAAAGCGTATGCCTGCGCCGTTATAATTTCTTTGGGCAATACATAGGTTTGAGAACACTAAAAGAAAAAGAAGTGCTATCGAAAAAAAAACTTTATGAACTGTTTTTTTTAGCATCAATTATTTTCTGATCACATTGGTTGCTGTTGCCTGAACAGTGGGCATTATTAAAATATCATTAATGTTTACATGAGCCGGGCGGTTAGCTACCCAAAAAATTGTTTCAGCAATATCTTCAGGTGTTAAAGGTTGTAAACCCATATACACTTTTTTTGCTTTGTCTTCATCACCATCAAAACGCACAATGCTAAATTCTGTTTCCACCATTCCGGGATTAACAGCTGTAACTTTTATGTTGTGTGGCAGGAGATCAATGCGCATGCCTTTATTTAATGCGTCTACAGCATGTTTGGTGGCGCAATACACATTTCCATTCGCGTAAACTTCTTTACCTGCAACTGAACCAATATTAATGATGTGTCCTTTTTTATTTTCGATCATTAAATTAGAAACAGCACGTGACATATAAAGTAAGCCTTTAATATTAGTATCGATCATACGTTCCCAATGATCGATCTCTCCACTTTGAATTGGGCCAAGTCCTGCGGCAAGTCCTGCATTATTTACAAGTATATCTATCTTTTTATTTTCGGCAGATAATTTTGAAATAGCATTTTCAACTTCTTTTAAATTACGGATATCAAAACAAAGTATTGTAACTTTTATTTTATGGTCTGATTCAAATTGTTTTTTTATTTCCTGTAAGCGTTCTTCTCTTCTTCCTGTAATAATAAGATCATGACTGTTCTTTGCAAAAATTTCCGCTGTACTTTTTCCTATGCCCGATGTGGCCCCTGTAACTAAAACTAACATATTAATTTTTTTGTGGTGCTAATTTGCTATGCTTACGTCCATATGCAAAATAAATAATTAAACCGATGATCAACCAAATGGTGAAATATAACCAGTTCTTGTATCCTAATTGTGAAAGCATATAAAAGCAGCTTAATAAACCTAAAGTTGGAATAAGTGAGAAATTATATTTAAAGGCCATTACAGAAAGAATTGCAAAACCAATGAAGAAAAAATAAATTGGAATTTTTGTAAGAAAAGCATTGAACGATTCAAACTTCAGATGATAATCTACCCACGGTTTATTGTAAATACTCATTAAAACAATTGTAAGAATAAATAATGAGGCAATAATAAATTTAGAATTTACATAAGGTGTTTTAAATTTAGAAGGCGGTGCAGTAGGATCCATACGGAGTTTAAGCACACCTGCGCAAACCAGGCAAAATGCAAACAAGGTTCCGGCCGAACAAATATCCGTTACCATATTTATATCCACAAAAAATATTGGGACTGCAACTAAAAATCCTGTAAAAATAGTTGAGAAGGAAGGCGTTTTAAATTTTGGATGGATCTTTGCAAAAGCTGGTGGCAACAAACCATCGCGACTCATGCTCATCCAGATACGCGGCTGGCCTAATTGAAATACAAGCATTACACTTGCCATTGCAACAACAGCGCTCACTGCAATTACACTACTTAGCCAATGTAAACTTTGCACTTTCTCGAAAACATACGCTAAAGGATCACCAACATTTAATTCAGAATAACTTACCATACCCGTAACTACTAAAGCAATGGCAACATATAAAATTGTACAGATAATAATTGAATATAAGATTCCCCTCGGAAGATCGCGCTGCGGATTTTTACATTCTTCGGCAGTTGTAGAGATGGCATCAAAACCAATGTAAGCAAAGAACACGGCGCTAATACCTGAAAGTAAACCGCCAATTCCATTTGGTAAGAAAGGATTCCAGTTACTTGTATTCACAAAAAATGCACCAACAAAGATCACAAGTAATACAACTACAATTTTTATAATTACCATTATGTTGCTTGCGTTGCGGCTTTCTTTAATACCACGATAAACAAGCATGGTAATAATAACATTTATTAAAAGCGCAGGGCCATCAAAAATAATTCTCATACCAAATAATTTTGGCGCGCTGCCATATGCCATAAAGCCTTCTATTAATCCAGCAGTTTGTCCGTTGCTTTTAATTTCATCTAATGGCACACCCGCAGCAAGCATTCCCATTACTGTTCCGTAATTTTGTTTTGCAGTAAAATAATCAAGGCACAACCATTCATTGACCCGATAACTACTGGAGTTTTGAATTAAGGATGTAAAATAATCACTCCATGAAATTGCTACGGTAACGTTTCCAATAGCATACTCCATTATCAGGGCCCAGCCTATGATCCAGGCAAACAATTCGCCAAATGCAACATAACTGTAAGTATACGCGCTGCCACTAACCGGAATTAACGACGCAAATTCTGCATAGGCAAATGCTGCAAAGCTGCAGGCAATAGCGGTAAAAATAAACAGTAAAATAACGCCCGGACCTCCATCTGCACTGGCTTTACCAATGGTAGAAAATATACCGGCACCAATAATGGCTGCAATACCAAAAGCTGTAAGGTCGCGAACACCAAGATGTTTGGCTAAACCACCATGATGGCTTTCAGCTTCGGCATTCTTTAATATAGTATCAATCGATTTTTTTCTGAATAAACTCATTATTTGCTTGAACTTTATGCTTTTGAAACGCTAATAAATATACAAAGTATATTTTAATTGAGGGTTGCCTTGCCTGGGTTTTTTATAACTGGCAGGTAATATAGTGCTGCCAGCAGAATAAAGATAACAGCCGGACTTCGGTACCTGAAAATAGCACCGCTGTTTGGCGTTGTTAAGCCAATAAGCAGGCAGAGTAAAAGCGCAAATATCATAAACGTTATGGCCGGGAAATTATCTTTTTTATTTTGAATGAGGCCAAAAAAGAAAATAATGATCGAAATAAGAATGAGAAGATTTTCTAATGATGCTAAATGTTGTAAAAGACTTTTTGAATTAAAAAAGAAAGGATAAAAAAGACTGTAATATAAATACATGCCACCGGCAACAACAACATTTTCTTTAGAAAGGTCAACCGTTATGTTCGAGCCGCTTTTTGGTAATTGATATACTAATTTGTATTGCGTTGTTATATCTGTATTTGCTGTTGTAAATAAAGTGTCCTGCTGATGCCAATGTTCCCAATAAATATAAGGTACATCTTTTTTAATAGTAAAAATGCTATCGTTATTATTTACTTTTTTAACGAGAGAAGAATCAAACTCTAATCTAACAAATTTTGATCTGTCTAATAAAAATATCCCACCTTTAGAGGCATCGGCAAACATACGCTGATGCTTGATGGCGGCTGATAACAGCGATTTATGTTTAAACCCGATAGAGATCAAATTTAGTATAGATACGATAAGTATGAGGAACGACAAAAAGTATAAGGTCTTTCTCTGTATTTTTTTCGAATAATATAATCTAAAAAAAACGCCGAATAAACAAAATGCGAAAAGCAAAATGTATGGCTTCAGTAATAAGGAGGCAAAAAATAAAACCGGTATAAGTATAAAATAATACCATTTACGATCTCTCAAAAAATACTGCTTAAATAAATAAAGTGTGCTGCCTAATATAAATAAAACAAGACCTTCTTTTAAAAGTGCGCCAGTATAAAACCATAACGCCGGCAAAAAGCAAAGAATTAATAATACGAATAGCTCTTTTCCTACAAAAAAATCTTTAATCGACCTATATAAAAAAGTAATGCTAATAAAACTCAAAAAGCAGGAAATTAAAGCGTGAACGTAATAAGAATTGAATGCAATAAAATGTAACAAAGAATACACTCTGATAACTACACGGTTATCATTATATAAATAATCTTTTAAGCGGCCATTATCCCATTGTGTAGTGTGTGTAATAAAATTATCGTATAAATTGGTGCCCGGGCTTTCATCCTGCAAGCCAAATAATAATTTTAAATAGCCGAATGGTTCTGTGTAAGCATATGAATTAATGGTTGCAGCATCTGTATAAAATTTTCCGGCATCAAATTTTTCAATGCCTCCATACATTTTTTTATAAACAAAATAAAAAACAGGAACTGCAATTACTTTTAATAGAAATAGAATTGAGAATATTCTGGAGTTAATGACCTCATCTTTAAATACACCAAAAAATTTATTCTTATATATCAGAAAAAAAATAATTAAAAGATATATAATGGCGACTATCAATTTTTAATATGAGTCAAAGAATTTAATTTCCATAATGCGCTCGGGCATTGCTAACGGGGTAAAACCAAACTGTTTATATAAGCCTTGTGCATCTTTTGTAGCGAGCATAAAACGCCGAAGGCCTTTTAGGTCAGGTTGATCCATAATAAATTGCATTAGCTGTTTTGATAGGCCTTTACCGCGATGTGCTTCTAAAATAAATACATCAGCAAGATATGCAAAGGTTGCTTTATCTGTGACCATTCGCGCGTAACCAATTTGCGAACCATTAAAATAAATACCAAAGCACATGCTACCATCTGCGCTTTTTTTTACAATTTCCATTGGAATATTTTGTGCCCAGTAACTTTCTTTACTTAAGTAATTATAGATCACATCCAACTGTAATTTATCTTTATCAGCGCTGAATAAATAGCCGTTTATAGTTGTTTCGTTCATTCCTATAAATTATCTACAATTACTAAAAATTTATTTTTTGGATCGAAATTAAAACGTGTTATTTTTTTTATTCCGAAAGAAGAAAGGTCAAAAAAAGTGATCCATTCTTTTTTAGTTTCCTCGTAACGCAGTATTTTATTTCCTTCTGATTTTAGTAAGCCGTGCTGTTCATGCCAAACGGCGTCTTCGCTTGTGGAAAGGTATTCAGCGTATTTTTCTGCTTTCTGAAAAACAAAATCGTATTTATAAAATGTAACTTTTACTGAATCTTTTACACCGTAAATAAATGCATGACGGTTTAAGGTTTTAAAAGTACGCGTGGGATTGTTGCCAAGCCATTTATCCTCATTTGTACTTTTTACATAATAGCGCAGCGAATGTGGGCTGGTTAATTTATAATATAATACGGTATCGTTATTTAAAAAAGTATAATAACCAACCGAATCTACTTCAAATTTTTTATCACTTATTCCCGTTAACGAATTTATAAAATGAATGCGTTGTGCACTGTCACTTTCAACAACAACCGAATTTAAGCATTTTGCATCAGGTGTAAGTACTGGTGAATACTCACTTTCTTTTGTTTTGGTTAGCTGAATTGTTTTTTCATTTCCAATGTCATATACATAAATATCAGCTTGTTTGTCTTCGCGAATGCTTACATAATAGATCTTTTTTGAATCGTTGCTAAACGAAGGCTGGTTGTCGTAACCTGGTCTTTTACTGATATTTTTGGGATCGGTTAGCTTTAATTCTTTTTTTGTTTTTTCAAGCTTAAACAGCCAAACATCCGTATCGGGTAATTGCGCTTTTGCAATAGAAAGAACTAAAACAAAAAGTAATATGCTAAACTTTCTGTTCATCCAGCTTTAAAAAATGTTTATTCATTATTTTATAAACCAGCCAGCCAAAAAAGATCCCGACTATCATGCCGGTGCCAATATCGATGGGGTAGTGCACGCCAAGGTACATACGGCTGTAAACAACAAGTAAAGGGTAAATAAAAATAAGAATCCTGTATTTAAAGGGAACCCATTTTACACATAAAAAAATTAATGTGATCAAACCAAATGTATTGGTTGAATGCCCGGAGAAAAAAGTAAACTTTCCGCCGCGGTAATCATGCACTACATGGATCTGATCTTTAATTTCTAAATTGTGAGTAGGGCGGTAACGCTCGACCACATGTTTAATGCCGTTAGAGCTAAGATCGCAACATGCAAAACAAATAGCGCAGGCTACTAAAAACTCTACGGCCTTGCGTAAATAATATTTTCTGTAAAAAGCATAGCCAACAGCTAGGCAAATAACAATGGTTGGCCACATGTAACTAAAAAACCACATTACTTCGTCAAGCAATGGATCGTGCATGGAGTTTATCTTTAATAATAAACGTCTGTCAAGTAACTTTAAGGTCTCAATCATGCTTAAAAGTAATAAAATTATTTATTATTCAGTGTAAGAATAGGGTAAAAAACAAATCTTTAAATTGAGGAAAGCTTTAGTTATGTTTAATTTATTTAGCCACGAATTGCACTAATTTTCACAAACTAAAGAAAGCAAAGTGTGGATATTGATCTGTGTTAATTTTAATTTTTCTCAAGAATTTATTCTTGAGAAAAATAAATTGCACGAATTAAAAGGACATAGTCAGAGACTAGTGTGATTTGTGAAATTAGTGGCTATTATTAAACTTTTAGATTAATATTAACGTAAAATTATTTAGAAGAAGAGCAGGTTTGCGATACAATTTCAGTTTCCACATCACCTAATTTACTAATGGCGCCAAAGCCACCATTAACGTTAGTTAAGTTCTTGTAGCCGTTTGCTTTTAAAATAGAGATAGCGATCATGCTCCTGTAACCACCGGCGCAATGTACCATATAAGGTTGTGTTTTATTTTTAGAATCGATCCAGTCAAAAATAAAATCAAGTGGCTTTGCATCAGCTTTGCATAAATGCGCCGAATCAAATTCGCCCGGTTTTCTAACGTCTAACGTTTCAACACCTTTTTTATAATTATCAGTATAAAATTTATCGGCGTTAATTGTTGCAACAGCTTCAGTTGGTTTTCCTGCTCTTGCCCAGGCTTCCATGCCACCTTCTAAATAACCCAGGCAATTATCATAACCCACGCGTGATAAACGCATAACGGTTTCTTCTTCGCGGCCGGTTGGCGTAACCAATAAAATGGGATGATTGATATCACTTATCAAAGTACCAACCCATGGGGCAAATTGTCCATCCAAACCAATAAATAAAGAGTTCGGAATATTTGCTTCAGCATACTCATCCGCTTTTCTTACATCTAAAATAATTGGATTTAAATTTTGTATGAATTCTTCAAACTCCTCTACGGAAAGGCCTTTAGAGCCACTCTCTAAAACATCTGAATAATTTTTATATCCTTTTTTATTTAAAAAAGCATTTTTTGAAAAATATTGTGGCGCAGGTAAAATACCTGTAGTTAATTCTTTAATAAATTCTTCCTTCGAAATATTTTGAAGCGCGTAATTTACTTTTTTCTGGTTGCCTAAAGTGTCAAAGGTTTCTTTACTCATGTTTTTACCGCAGGCAGAACCTGCACCGTGAGCGGGATACACAATTACATCATCAGGCAGTGGCATTAATTTATTGCGCAAGCTATGGTATAACATGCCGGCAAGATCTTCTTGTGTTAAATCGGATTTAATGGCAAGATCGGGTCTGCCAACATCGCCAATAAATAAAGTATCACCAGTAAAAATGGCTTTAGGTTTTTTATTTTCATCCAGCAATAAATAGGTTGTTGATTCTAAAGTATGGCCGGGCGTATGAAGTGTTTTTAAAGTTAATTCGCCAATTTTAAACTCTTCGTTATCTTTTGCTATGTAACTTTTATAATCGGTTTGCGCATTTGGTCCAAACACAATTTCCGCACCCGTTGCCTTTGCAAGATCAACATGCCCGCTTACAAAATCAGCATGAAAATGTGTTTCAAAAATATATTTTAAAGTGTCTTTATTTTGTTTTAAAAGGTCTAAGTAAGGTTGTGTTTCACGCAAGGGATCAATGATAGCTGCTTCGCCATTATGGGAAATATAATAAGCGCCCTGTGCAAGGCAATTGGTATAAAGTTGTTCTACTTTCATGTGTAGATTTTTTTTAATGACAGTTAAACTTACTATTTGTTTTTATTTTTCATAAAAAGCCAACAAACAAAGTTACGATTAAAATCTCCCTTAAAGAACTCAATTTATAAAGAGAATATCGTTAAATTTGTCCAATAATAGGATTTAATATGTCAAATTCAGAAAAAATAGAATCGTCTAAAGCCCCTGAGCCAGTTGGTTTGTATCCGCATGCACGTAAAGTTGGAAATTTATTGTTCTTAAGTGGTGTTGGCCCACGCGAACGCGGTGCAAAAAAAATTCCCGGCGTTGAATTGGACGAGAACGGATTAATTGTGAGTTATGATATTGAAGCGCAATGCCACAGTGTTTTTAGGAACATAAAATATATTTTAGAAGATTCGGGTAGTAGTTGGGATAAAATTGTAGATGTTACGGTGTTTTTAACCAACATGAAGGATGATTTTCCAAAATATAATAAGATCTGGGCTGAGTATTTTAAAGAAAATCCTCCATGCAGGACAACGATCGAGATCAATAAATTACCAACACCAATAGCCATTGAACTGAAAGTTATGGCTGTAATCGATTAAATTTCAATTAGTTAACCTTTAACTAGACTCCTTACAAATAAACAAATAGTTAAACAATTGCTGTTAACATTTGTTAGTGAGTAATAAAGCTAAATTGGTGACGTGATCGGGTTAATTAATCGAATTATTTTCATAATTTAGTTAAAAATTTACGCCTATGTTAATAAGTTCAAACAGACCCATTTTAATTCCGGTAGATTTTTCCAAGCAATCGCTTGTTGCCGTTAAACAGTCTTATAACCTTGCAAAATTTACTAAGGCGAAAATTATTTTAATGCACGTTTCTACAAAAAGTGTAGACGAAAATAAAAAAGAACTTGAAGATTTGGCTTCTGCTACAAGAGCAGCATCTGGCATTGAGGTAGAAACGTTAAGTTTAAAAGGTGATGTTTACGAACTAACCGATAAAAAAGCAGAAGAACTAAAATGCTCACTTATAGTTATTGGCCTTGATTCTCACGTGAGATTCAGAAGTTTTATGGGTGGAAGCAACGTAAGTAAATTTATTAAGAATGCTCCGTGCCCTGTAATTACTATTCGTGCTGCAGAGAACAGAGATGGTTGTAAAAATATTATTATGCCGTTTGATCTTAGTCCTGAAAGCAGAGAGAAGGTTTCGATCGCAGTTCAGTTAGCTAATTTTTATGGCGCAGACATTCGTATCGTTTCTGTATTCCATCCAAATGATGATAAATACGAGAACAAATTGTTACCATATTTACAACAGGTTAAAAAATTCATTAAAGAAAAAGGAATTAATTGTACTAATAAATCAGTGCCAAGTACTAAAGTTGCAGAAGCTATTGTAGAATATGCAAATAAAAATGAAGGCGATCTTATTGTACAAATGAATCAGAAAGATCTTAGTATTGGAGATATGTTTAGCGGAACTGCCGGTGAAAAAGTAGTTGAGATAAGCAATCTACCAGTAATTACTATTCCGCCTATGAAGCGCGAAAGTATGAGCCACTTTGGTAGTGGTATGTAATAAGAATACCTTTAAACATTAGATTTTTTGTGGTTGAAATGCATTTTTACAATGCCCATTTACTTTAGTAAACTCTTCTTTTAAAAATTTACCCACCTAAAAAAATCTATTTTTAGGGATCTTCTACAATAATAAATTTATTAAGGATTTACAGTTTTAGCAGGCTTTGCAGCGGGCTTACTTTTTAGTGGCCTAAAGAAATAAGTTAACCTTAAACCACAAAAATTGCCATTGGTTTTAAAGTCGTGTGTGTAGTTTTGTCCATCAATCATATAATTTACAGTAGAGTAGGCAAGATTTTTTAAACCACAATTAAATAATAAACTGCAATTTAAAATACCACCTCTTTTAAATACTTTTTCGCGACCTATTGCAAAACGTAACATCGTGTACATGCCACCATCAGCATAAGATGTGCTATTAAGATAATTAGAAGTTGTAGTGCCATCTCTTGCTACCTGGAAATTTCCGGTAATAGTTTGATCACCTGCAAAACTCTGCGAAAACCCGCCGCCAATAAGCCATTTAGCGTTTTTACAGTTAGGATTAAATTTATAAAACACCATAAAAGGAATTTCTAAAGCACTAAACTCACTTTTTATGCCCGAAAAATGGCTTTTTGGATTATAAAGCGAGTAATTTTCTGCCAAAGCGTAATTAAAGCCAAAAGTATTAAAACCAAGGCCAATTGTGCCCATCCAGTTCTTATTAAGGTCGTAGCGAATACCAATATTAAAAGCAGCACCATCAAATTTATTTTGATGAAAACGTGCATGTGCATTTTCCATACCGCCGGCAAATTGAGTCCTGGTGCCTTGTGTACCCCATTGTATACCAAATCTCCAGGCATCAGTTTCCTGAGAAATTGCCACTAAAGAAATGAATGTTAAGATGGTAAATGCTAATTTTTTCATGCTTTTGTATTTTAATTAAAGTTATGGTTTTTGAGGAGCAAACAAAAATATTTGCCCTGTTTCGATGCATTTTTAACGTTATGGTTTAATACAGATCAGAGTTTTTTTGTTAAATTCGCTCTCCTTTTTTAAAAGGAATTATTGTCAACTATGAAGAAGTATCCGGAATATAAGAAACTTGATTTATCTCAAATCTCAAAAGACATTTTACAATTTTGGGAAACGGAAAAGATCTTTCAAAAATCGGTTTCTACGCGTGATGAAAATAAGCCTTGGGTTTTTTACGAAGGACCACCAAGCGCTAATGGTATGCCCGGCATCCATCACGTTATGGCGCGTGCTATTAAAGATATTTTTTGCCGTTTTAAAACTTTACAGGGTTACCAGGTTAAACGCAAAGCCGGTTGGGATACACATGGTTTACCAATAGAATTAGGCGTTGAAAAACATTTAGGAATTACCAAAGAAGATATTGGTAACGAAAAAAGTGCAAAATATATTTCTGTAGAAGATTATAATAAAGCCTGTCGCACCGAAGTAATGAAGTACACGGATAAGTGGGAAGATGTTACGGCTAAGATGGGTTATTGGGTAGATATGAGCGATCCTTATATCACTTACGATAACAAATACATTGAAAGTGTTTGGTGGTTGTTACAAAATCTTTCTAAAAAAGATCTGTTGTACAAAGGCTTTACTATACAGCCATATTCACCTGCAGCAGGAACAGGTTTAAGCTCACATGAATTAAATCAACCGGGTTGTTACAGAGATGTGAAGGACAGAACGGCAGTTGTAAAATTCAAAATAAAAGAAAGCGAGTATTCTAAGCTCCCTTTTGATGTTGCAAGTATCCCAGATACCTTTAAAAATATTCATTTCCTTGCGTGGACAACAACCCCTTGGACATTGCCTTCAAATACAGCCTTGGCTGTTGGGAAAGATATTGATTATTATGCTGTACAAGCTTTTGATGATTTTTCAAATGGCAATCATACTTTGATAGTAGCAAAAGATCTTTTCAATGTGCATTTTATTAGTCTAGCCGAAAAGAATAAAGACGGCGTCAAAGCCACAGAAGGACCAGAATCGATTGATGAATATTTACAAAATAAAAAAAGGGGAAAAGCTCTATCAGTAAGAATTGTAGGTGAATTCAAAGGCTCTGATCTTGAAGGAATTCAATACGAACAATTATTGCCTTTTGTAAAACCTGAAGGTGATGCCTTTAAAGTGTTGATTGGCGATTTTGTTACTACCACTGATGGTACAGGTATCGTACATATTGCGCCAAGCTTTGGTGCCGATGACTTTAGAGTTGCTAAACAAAACAATATTGCGTCATTAACTTTGGTTGATAAGCGCGGTAAATTTTTACCGGAAGTGCAGGATGGAGTTTTTCTTTATGGTGAAGAGTTTGTAAAAGAAGCTTATTTAAACGATACTGAAAAACAAACTGAATTCGAAAAACAAAAGAAAATATTAGAAGCTAATCACAAAATAAAAGATCTTAAAGCATACATCAGTGTTGATGAACGGATCGTTTTAAAATTACAGGAAGAAGGAAAACTCTTTAAAAAAGAAACCTACGAACACAGTTACCCGCATTGCTGGCGTACTGATAAACCTGTTTTATATTATCCTTTAGATAGTTGGTTCATTAAATCTACGGCCGCAAAAGAGCGTATGATAGAATTGAACAAAACAATTAACTGGAAGCCTGAAGCTACCGGTACAGGTCGTTTTGGTAATTGGTTAGAGAATTTAAATGACTGGAATTTATCACGCTCTCGTTTTTGGGGAATTCCAATTCCCATCTGGACAAGCGAAGATAAAACTGAACAAATTGTAATTGGTAGCGCCGAAGAATTAAAAAATCAAATTGATAATTCTGTTGCTAAAGGATTCATGCAAACAAATCCATTAGGCAATTTTGTTCCCGGAAATTTTACAAAAGAAAATTACGACACGTTCGATCTTCATAAACCGTATGCTGATACAATCGTCTTGGAAAAGAACGGAAAAAAATTATTCCGCGAACCTGATCTTATTGACGTTTGGTTTGATAGCGGTGCTATGCCTTACGCACAGGTGCATTATCCTTTCGAGAATAAAGAATTAATTGACCAAAAAAAATATTATCCGGCAGATTTTATTGCCGAAGGTGTTGATCAGACCCGGGGTTGGTTCTTTACATTGCATGCAATTGCTGTAATGAATTTTGATTCGGTTGCATACAAAAACGTAGTATCTAACGGTTTGGTGCTTGACAAGAACGGAAATAAAATGAGCAAGCGTTTAGGCAATGCTGTTGATCCGTTTGAGACCATTGAAAAATTTGGTGCTGATGCAACCCGCTGGTATATGATCGCCAACGCTGCACCATGGGATAATTTAAAATTTGATACTGAAGGTATTGGTGAAGTGCAACGTAAATTATTTGGTACACTTTATAACACATATGGGTTTTATTCACTGTATGCCAACGTAGATAAATTTGTGTTGGATGAACAAAATATTATTCCGGTTAAAGATAGAATTGAGTTAGACCGGTGGATCATTTCCGAACTTCAAACTTTAATTGAGAATGTAACGGCATACTATGAAGATTTTGAACCGCACCGCGCTGCGCGTGCTGTCGAAAAATTTGTAGATGAGCATTTAAGTAACTGGTACGTGCGTTTATCGCGCCGTCGTTTTTGGAGAGGCGAAATGAGCAACGATAAAAAAGCTGCTTACGAAACGCTTCATGAATGTATATTAGTTGTTTCTCAATTAATGAGTCCTATTGCACCATTCTTTAGTGAGTGGATGTATCAGAACTTAACAGCGCCAATTCGCGAAGCGGCAATTAAAAATAATACACCTTTAAAATGGGAATCTATTCACTTAACTTCTTTAGTAAAAGTTGAAAAGAAGAACCAGGATAAAGCTTTGGAAGAGCGTATGGAATTAGCGCAGGAGATTTCTTCGATGGTGCTTTCTATTCGAAAAAAAGAAAATTTAAAAGTGCGTCAACCGTTACAACGTATTCAAATTCCAATTTTAGATAAAGCGGTTCAGGATAAAATAGAAGCTGTAAAAGATCTTATTTTAAGTGAAGTGAATGTGAAAGAAATTGATTTTGTAAATGAAGAGCAAACACAGATCGTAAAAAACCTGAAGTTGAATTTTAAAACTTTGGGTACACGTTACGGTCAGTATATGAAAGCTATACAAGATTATGCAAAACGAAAACCAAGCGATATTATTTCTGATATTGAACAAAAAGGAAAACATGTTATTGATACTGTCGAAGACAAATTTTCAGAGTTTTTAGGAGGTGGAAAAATCTCTCAAGAAGTTGCATTATTTCCGGAAGATGTTGAAATTATCCCGGTTGATATGCCGGGCTGGAAAGTAGCTAACAATGGCCCGCTAACAGTGGCTTTGGACATTAACCTGTCAGAAGAGCTTAAAAATGAAGGATTGGCTCGTGAAGTAGTAAATCGCATCCAAAATATGAGGAAAGACGCGGGTTTTGAGGTGACAGACAAGATTTTAGTCAAAATTCAACAAAATTCGGAATTAGATAATGCTATTAAAAACAATTTGAGTTATATTTGTTCTGAAACTTTAACGAATGACTTGCAATTGGTGCAAAACCTGTCCTCTGCCAATGCTAGTAAAATTGAAGTAGACGAATTGATCTCAACATTAATATCAATTGAAAAGTTAAATTAAAATTAATTATTATGGCTAAAAATAAAGGCAAAAATGACAAGAAGGCCAAACCTGTAAAAAAAGCTAGTAAACCTGCTCCAAAAAAAGCAGCAAAACCTGCTAAAAAAGATACAAAAAAGACTGCTAAGCCTGTTGCTAAAAAAGTAATAAAACCTGCTCCTAAAAAAGTAGAGAAGAAAGTAATAAAACCGGTTGCGAAAGCAAAACCTGTAGAAAAAAAGAAAGAAATTAAACCCGTACTAAAAACAAAAACTGTGTCGAAAGAAGTGCTGAAGGCAAAAACAACAACCGGTAAACCTATTGAAGCAATTGCAAAAAAAGGAAAAGATAAAAAAGCCGCAAAAGTAAAAGGAAAGAAAAAAGGAAAAGGAGGCGACGATGATGAAGATGATATTCCTGAAGAAGAAGAAGACGATTCTGATGTGGATGTAAAAGATGATTACGAAAAACCGGAAGATGATGACGCTGCCGTTCTTGAAGGTGGATTAGATGAAGCTGGATTGGTTGACCTTGAAGGTGGCCCTGCCGAGATAGATGAAGATGATGATGAGGTTCCTGAAAAACGTGGCCGTGGCCGTAGAAAGAAAAACGATGGCAGATCGAGCGGTAACAGTATGGAAGCATATATTCGTAACCGTCCGTTACAAATTGATATCAATAAGCCATTGATCAAAAAAAGTAAAGAAGAAATTCCTAAGCCTTTTGTAAATACAAAAGATAACCGTACGCGTTATTCTGATAAAGAATTAACTGAATTTAAAGAATTGATCTTATCAAAATTAAAAGAAGCGCAAACTGATTACGATCTTTTAAAACAAACATTAAGCAACGAAGATAATCATGGTACTGATGACACCTCTCCAACATTTAAATTGTTAGAAGATGGAAGCGATGTAATGAGCAAAGAAGAAACTGCACAATTAGCATCACGCCAGGAAAAATACATTGTTAACTTAAAAAATGCATTGGTTCGTATTGAAAACAAAACTTATGGTATTTGCCGTGTTACAGGTAAATTAATACCAAAAGAGCGTTTACGTTCTGTACCACATGCTACTTTAGGTATTGACGCTAAATTGAGTCAATAATAATTTTATAAATTTTAAAGGCTGCTTTTATTTGTAAAAGCAGCCTTTTTATTTTATTAAACTTTCACATTTTATGATTTTATACTCATAATTTAAACAGTAAAAAAGAGTATCTTTATTCCTTTAAAAAATAATGCTAAAGCGTTTCAAAATTCCATTAATAACTATCTTTTCTGTTCTGTTCATTGATCAGTTCATTAAGATCTATATCAAGCTTAATTATCCTTTAGGAGAAGTAGGAAAGCTTGCAGATTGGTGCGTGATACATTTTACGGAAAACCCGGGCATGGCTTTTGGCTTTGAATTTGGCGGCGATTTTGGAAAATTAGCTTTAAGTGTATTTAGAATTTTAGCGTGTGTTGCAGGTGTATTTTATATTCGCCACATTACAAAAAACAGAGATCACTGGGGTTTTGTTTTTTCTGTATCATTAATATTGGCCGGTGCTATGGGAAATATTTTAGATAGCGCTTTTTATGGTTTAATATTTGATAAAGGCACGATGTTCAATTCTGAATTTAATGAGTATTTACCTTACGATGGCATCGCGAATTTAACAGGCAATGGTTACGCGCCACCAATGTATGGCTGTGTGGTAGATATGTTTTATTTTCCCATAGTTAACGGACATTTTCCTGAATGGTTTCCTATTTGGGGGGGAGAGGATTTTCAATTCTTCAGACCAATATTTAATTTTGCTGATGCGGCAATTTCTGGCGGTGTGATTATTATTATTTTGTTTCAAAAGAAATTCTCAAAAAAACAAGACCCTGAACAGGTTGAAAATTCAAACGGAGTGAAACAAGAAGATAATTCTAACGTTACACTGAACTCTAATTCATGAAAGAAGCAATACTTTTAATTAATCTTGGAACTCCTGATGCGCCCACGCCCGGCAAAGTTGGTAAATACCTTACACAGTTTTTGAACGACAAACGTGTTATTGATATTAACGCTGTTGGAAGATTTATTTTAGTGAATTTAATTATTGTTCCTTTTCGTAGTTTCAAGTCTGCAAAATTATACCAACATATCTGGACAAAAGAAGGGTCTCCGCTTTTAACCAACAGCATTGCTTTAAAAGAAAAGGTGCAAAAAGAAGTTGGCGATAAATATATTGTTGAACTGGCAATGCGTTATCAAACACCTTCTATTAAAGATTCTTTAGAAAAAATAAGACAACAACGTCCTTCTAAAATTCATGTATTGCCTTTGTATCCGCAATATGCCAGCTCAAGCACCGGCAGTACTATTGAAGAAGTTTTAAAACAAATTAAAGGTTGGGAAGTTATTCCAAGTTTAAATATTGTAAGTAAATTTTACGATCAACAATCATTTATAGATGCGCTTTTAGTAGAAGGAAAAAAACATAATATGAATGAGTATGATCATGTTGTGTTTAGCTATCACGGTTTACCCGAACGCCAAATCTTAAAAGCTTCCGCACATTATGGTGGCAGCACTTGCCAAATGGGCGCTTGCTGTAATTCTATTACAAAAAATAATCAGTATTGTTACCGCGCCAATAGTTTTGAAACAACACGTCAAATAGTAAAAGCATTAAATATTCCTGAAGAAAAATACACTACAAGCTTTCAAAGCCGCTTAGATGAAAAATGGTTAAAGCCATTTAGCGATAAAGTAATCGAAGATCTTGCAAAAAAAGGAAAGAAAAATGTTTTGGTTTTTTCTCCGGCCTTTGTTGCTGATTGTTTAGAAACTATTTACGAAATAGGAACTGAATACCAGGAGATCTTTAAAGAACACGGCGGCGAAAAAATAACGCTTGTTAATAGCTTAAACACAAATGATGTTTGGGTGAAAGCTATTAAAAAAATGATTTCTTTTTAATAATATTTTACAAAGTTTTTTATTTTTATTCCTGATTTTAAGTTATTAAGTGTAATAGCTTTACAAATGTTTTGCCCATCAAATTCGGGCAGATATATAAAACAATTCTGGGGTCAACTTAATTTTCTGGGGAGCAGATTCATTAAGCAAACAGTTTCCCTAACCTAAACAAGAAGAATTTAACATCAGTTACGCCTCTTAAATTGGCTCTAAAG
>JACDED010000057.1 GCA_013816615.1 Bacteroidota bacterium | reverse complement strand
CTGTTACAGTTCCTGTAGGTACAATTTGTTTTACAACAATGATATTAAGGTATTTTGTAGGATCCCAGGTAATGCCTGTATAATTAGTTCCAACATTCGATTGTGCCCAAACTGTTCTTGAATCTAAATGATGAACGATACCAGAAGTACAGTTATTATTCGGATCTCTGCGAGCTAACATAAATTTAATATCCGAATTAATATATAAGGGTTGAAATGGAGCTGCAATTGTAGACACATCGGGTCCTGCTGCTGCATAATCCAAATTCATTTGGGCAAGAGCTGCAGCACATGTTGCATCAGAAACATTTTCTCCACCACCCTGGTGTAAAACGTGAAACACAACCGGAATTGTGTATTGAAAAGCAGCAGAGGTTTTATTGGTTCCTTTGTTTTTTTCAGCTTCAACATATTGTTTATAAGCTTCTTCTTGTAAAGTATTATAACGTTTTTCTGCACCCGGATTTGCTTTAAAAGCTTCTTCCATTGCTGCAAACGTATTACATGGCTGAATTTTTCCATCTTGGGCAATACCTGATGCTGCGGCAAAAAGCGCAATACCAAGTGTTAATTTAGATAATTGTTTTTTCATGCTGTTTTTATTTTTTATGTGTGTTTATTTTTTTGAATTAGGAATCTGGCTTAACTGGTTCAATGCCATCATATCTTTCATTGTTTTTTGCATACCTTCTACACTACCATCTAAAAAGATAACATTTCCTTTTCCTTCCTGTGCAAAATTCTTCACGGCTTCTGTCCACATACTAAAAAGAATTAAGGACGAATCTAAATTAGCCTCACTCATTTCTTTTGCAGCACCTGCCATACCTTTAGCAACCTCCTGACGGAACAATGCAATCCCCTCACCTTTTAATTGTGAAGCATCTTTTTCGGCCTGTGCAGAAATTTTAATAAAATTACCTTCCGCTTCGGCAGCTTTTGTTCTTGTAATTAATAAAGCCTGACCCTCATTTTCAGCAGCAGATTTTAAATTATTACTGGCAACCACTTTTGCCATTGAACGCATCACCTCTTCATCAAACGTAATGTCGTTCAATTGAAGATCTATTAAATGATATCCCCAATTCTCAAGCACCTGATCCAACTGATCCTTTACTGCATCAACGATATCTCTTCTTAATATTAATACCTCAGATTGTTTCTTTGTTGCCACAAATGCACGAACCGATCCTTCAACCGAACGAACCAGTGCCTGCATAAAATTACGCTCATCAATAAATTTAAAGGCAACATTCTTAATAGTTTCTTCATCGCTGTTAATTACAGAATATAATAACATGGCAGTAAAGTTTACATTTGCCTGATCTATCGTAACAGCTTGAAAACCAAGTTCCGAACTTCTATTTTGAACTGAGATCTTTTTAAATACCTTTTCAATAAAAGGGATTTTCAGGTTTAAACCCGGTCGTAAAATCCGACTGAATTTACCGAAAATGGTGGTAATAGCGATGGTTCCTTGTTGAACCGTTACAAAAGACAGCAGAATTGTAAGTAAAACAAGTACTGCAATTATTATTAATCCGATTGGCATAAAGATTTTATATTTGTATAAATGTATGAAATTTTTCCTGAGGTTCAAAATCGATTTTAGAGGTGGTAAAAAATACGTATAAGTGGTTTTTTTTGGTTCTCATCTGGCTAATTTCCCCAAGTTTAAAGGGACAGGAGGTAGCTGCTGATTCTATTCGGGAATTTGAAAAGAGCTATAAAAAAGCAGTAAAATTAATAGATTCAGCAAAATACCAGGAGGCTATTCCGATCTTAAAAAATGCCATAAAAGAAAAAAAAGATTATTGGGAAGCTTACAATAAAATGGCGTTCTGTAAAATTCAGTTAAAGGATTACAAAGGTGCCGAAAAAGATCTTAAAAAGGCCGAACTGATAATGCCATTTAATTTTGAAACAACTAAGCTTAATGGCATAAATTATTACTTAAACAATAAGTTTAGTGAGAGTAAAGGTGCTATTGATTCCGCTATTGAAATTGCAAAAGATGAGAAAATAGATGACTGGGAACTTTTTTATTACAGGGCTCAGTTAATGTTTAAAGGCAAAGCTTATAAAACGGCTTTAGAGGCCCTTGAATCTGTAACTGAATTAAATCCAAACAGTATTGATGCTATGATCTTAAAAGGCGAGATCCGCTTTGTAACAAAAGAGTATAACTATGCCATAAAAGAATTAAATGAGGCCATAAAAAAAATGCCGGCCGAAACACCGGATTATAAAGCTTATAAGCTCAGGGCAAAAGCAAAGTTCGAGAACAAAGATTTTAAAGGCGCTGTTACGGATTGGAATGTTTATTTAGATGGATTACCCGGCGAAGAAGAAGCATTGATATCGCGAGGTGCGGCCAAGATTGAAAGCAAAGATAATACGGGCGCTATTGCTGATTTTGATGAAGCCATTAAAAAAAACGCGAAAAATCCTGTTAGTTTTTGTTATAGAGCTATTGCAAAATCTGAAAATAAAGCTTTTCAGGAAGCATTGAAAGATTATGAAATTGCCTTAAAACTTAAATTTGATTATGCTGATGCTTATTATAATCGTGCAGCAACAAAAATGGCAATTAAAGATAAACATGGTGCTTGTGATGATCTTAACAAAGCAGATGGATTAGGCAATGCGAGCGCCGCGCAGATCATTGAGCGGTTTTGTAAGTAACAATACAAGTTTTAAACCACATAGAAACATAGGTCTTTATAATTTCAACTTTTTTGAGTGAATATAGTTGTTTCGTCAAAGTTAATAGTTTACTGTAATTCCTCCTTTGAGAAGGAGGTTAGGAGATTGAAGGAAAATTGCAGAGAAACCAATCCCCTGGCCTCTTTTCAAAGCAGGAAATAGAATAAAGAAATTAATTGAATTTAGAGGGAACAACCAATTCAAATCTTGGGATCTGAACATTAAATTCGGTTTCATCTATTAAGCGTGTCATAATGTAAAAGCCTTCCATATAACCTAATTCACTGGCTAAATTACAACCACTATTGTACTCAAATTTTTGACCAGGTTCAATAACGGGCGTCTCGCCTATTACACCTTCTCCCTCTACATCCCGCTTTTCACCCACACTGTCAAAAATATCCCAATGCCTTCTTAATAACTGAACTGAATAATCGCTGTTGTTTTTAATGGTAATAAAATAAACAAAAAAATAATGATTCTCTCTTGGCACACTTTGCTCTGACAAATAGCGCGCCTCAACCGAGATCTCAATATTATGTGTTGTTGTTTTTACCATATAGTATTACAATATTAATCCGTTTTTTTTAATAAAAAGAATTTTCTACCAAAAATTTAACAATTTTATGCTAGTATCACCGGGCTTGAAACCAATTGCTGGTAAAGCTTTTCGTATTGGGGCAGAATATTAACGATATCGAATTTTTTTGCCTGTGCAAAAGCATTTTGACGAAATTGTTCGAACAGCTTTGGATCCTTTAATAATTTTATGGCGTTAGCAGCCATTTCATCTACATTACCCACATCACTTAAATAACCGGTTTTGCCATTGATATTCACTTCCGGCAAACCACCGCTGTTTGTGCTAATTACAGGCACTTTCATGGCCATTGCTTCTAATGCAGATAAACCAAAGCTCTCTGTTTCTGAAGGTAAAATAAAAAGATCGGCCATGCTTAAGATCTCTTTTGGATCGGCAATTTTACCAAGGTTGATTACATCGGCATTTAAATTTAATTGCCTGCAAAGTTGCTCTATATTTACTTTTTCAGGACCATCACCTACTAAAATTAATTTTGCCGGAAATTCGTTTCTTACTTTTTCAAAAATCTTAACCACATCTTCAATACGTTTCACTTTTCTGAAGTTACTGATATGTACAAGGATCTTTTCATTATTTGGCGCATACTTACGTCTCACACAATGCTCCTGTGGTGCTTCATATTCTTTAATATTTATAAAGTTAGGTATAACCGTAATTTTATTATCGATCTTAAATGTTTTTAAAGTATCCATTTTTAAACTCTCAGAAACCGAAGTAATAGCATTACTGTGATTTAATGAAAAACGAATTACCGGCTCAAACGCAGGATCACGGCCAACTAAAGTAATATCTGTACCATGCAAAGTAGTAACATATGGTAGATTGATCTTTTTTGACTTTAAGATCTGTTGCGCGGTATAAGCTACAGAGGCATGTGGAATAGCATAATGCACATGCAATACATCTAATTGTTCAAAAATAGCTACATCAACAATTTTACTGGCAAGTACACTTTCGTAAGGTTGGTACTCGAATAAAGGATAATCGTTTACGTTAAACTCATGATAAAATAAATTTTCATCAAACAGGTTTAAACGAAAAGGCTGGCTATAGGACATAAAATGCACCTTGTGTCCTTTTTTTGCAAGGGCTTTGCCTAATTCTGTTGCTACAACCCCACTTCCACCGTAAGTTGGAAAACAAACCATTCCTATATTCATATACTTTAGTGCTCTAAAATTCAGTTTAAAATTACAAATAAAAAACTTGGGAATAATGTTAAGAACTCTGAATTATAAGCCACAGATTTCGCTGATTACACAGGAAAATTAAATAATAACCATTAAAATAAATCTGTGGAATCTGTGAAATCTGCGGCTTTTTTATACCTATCTTTGCACTCTGTGAATTACAAATTACATAGCTTAAAACCTACAGATGAAACCGCGTTAAACGAAGGAAAACTTTTGCCTTTAATGGAAGAATTTTACACCATCCAGGGCGAAGGTTTTAATACGGGTAAAGCCGCTTATTTTATAAGAATTGGCGGTTGCGATGTGGGTTGCCATTGGTGTGATGTGAAAGAAAGCTGGGATGCAAATATCCACCCCTTAACACCTATTGAAAAAATAATTACCAATGTAAAAGAATGGAAAGCCCAAAGTGTTGTTGTTACAGGTGGTGAACCATTGATCTATAATTTAAATGCTTTAACCGAGGAGCTAAAAAGCAATAATATTGAAACGTTTATTGAAACTTCGGGTGCTTATAAATTAAGCGGTAATTGGGACTGGATCTGCCTTAGCCCTAAAAAAACAATGGCTCCTTTACAAGAAGTTTATAATAAAGCGCATGAATTAAAAGTAATTGTTTTTAACCAGCACGATTTTAAATGGGCCGAAGAACAAGCTGCAAAAGTTGGCAAAGACTGTTATTTGTATCTGCAACCGGAGTGGAGTAAACATGCAGAACTGTTGCCACAAATTATTGAGTATGTAAAATCAAATCCAAAATGGATGATCTCTTTGCAAACTCATAAATACATGAATATTCCTTGATCTATTACTTAACTGTAATTATCCAATCTAGTTGATCAAGCGTATCAATTGTAAAATTTATCTTTTGATAATATAGTTTTTTATTAATAAGATAAGACAATTTATAACCTTCTTTGTACTTCTCCATCGTATCAAGGTTAAAAGCATAAAATGCCAGTTCTTTACGAGGACTTTTTTTTATATAGCTTTCAAAAGAACAATCAACAAATATATCATCCAATCTCGCTAATCGCTGATTTTTATTTAACCATTTCTTTTTATATCTTAAATAGTATGCAATATAATTCACCCTGTTAGTATCATTAGAATCCTCAACATAGTCAAAAACAAGATTGTGATTACTCAAATTAAATACAGCTATTTCATCATGTCCTACGCAAGACGATAGGACTAAAACAACTGTAAAAAGAAGAAATTTTATTTTCATTTTTTATTTAGAAGTAAAAATGGTTTACTTAATAAACCCTTTATCCAGCGCAAATTTAACAAGGCCTACAACGCCTTTAATACCTGTTTTTCTGAAGATATTTTTACGGTGGGTTTCTACAGTACGTTCGCTTATAAATAATGCGTCTGCAATTTGTGCGTTGGTCATTTCTTTAGCAATGCAATCAATAATATCTACTTCGCGCTCGGTTAAATTAATAGTATTTATTTTTTCATCATTTACCGGGTTAGATTCAATAACGTTCTCAACTTCCTCACTAAAAAACTCATTACCTTCGTAAACGGTTTTGATAGCCCTTACCAGTTCTTCTCTTCCTGTATTCTTTAAAATATAGCCTTTAACTCCAGCTTGCAGCATATCTTTAATATAACTGCGTTCGCCATACATACTTAAAGCAATGAATTTAGTGTCATTCATACGCGGTTTTAATTTACGCACAAGATCAATGCCACTTAGTTCCGGCATGTTTATATCCGTTAAAACAATATCTGGTTTTAATAATTGAATTTGCTCAAACGCAAGTAATGGCAAAGTACATTCACCAACTATTTCAAAATCTTTCTCACTTGAAATAATAGCTTTTAAACCATCCAATAACATTTGATGATCATCTACTAAATATATTTTTATTTTATCCGCCATTACAGACTCTAATATACTATTTTTTTATAAACTTAAAAACTGCATCATAATAACTTTTTGCCACACTCAACAAGCGATCATTGGTATTTAAATCCTTGTAGGTGATATCCATTTTCATTAAAGCTTCGCACTCTCTTTCATTATCCTGGTATAAGCTTTCACCATAAACCAAAGGTGAATTGACCGACCGGCACAAATTTAAGTTCCTTGAAAATACGCCCGGGCTGCCCGTGAACAGGCAGTTATCTTTCAAATAAGTAGCATCAAATTGTGAGGCGATGGGTATCTCTAAATTCTTATTAAAATTTGTAACAGTTAAGGCCGCTAATTTTTCAGACTGGTTTAATTGATCTGTTAAAAGTAATCTCAAAAAATGAACTTTATTCTCATATTTATCCAGATTATCGCCTGTAAAAGCGCCTCCAATAAAAGCCATCGTGAAATTCTTTTTTGTTATTTGTTTCCAGGGTTCATTTTTTTCGTCCACATTGTAATGAATAACTACGCTTAAGTGCGGGTAAAACTCATTCATCACTTTTGCCCGGTTGGTGAGCTCAAAATCCCTGAAAAAATCCCAAAATAAGTCATGCTCATTTTGCTTAATAAATTTATTATACTTTATTACGGGTAATACTTTTGCATTCTTTAAACTATCTAAAATTCTTGTTTTATGATTCGTGACCCATTGCGAATAAGTACAATTAAACGAATTGTAATTTTCCTTAGAACGGCTTAATAATACCTTTGCCCCTTGCTCCTCCAGCATTTTTTGAAGCAATTGTGCCGTATTAAACGCCAAAGAACTTTCAAATATTTTTATAGTATCGTAAGGATGATTGATACTGTCTTTTCTAAAGTACAAGAATTTTTGCTCAATAAGCGCCTCTGTTAAAGTAACTGCGGTATGGCCGGGATCAATAGCAATACGGTATCCGGAAAGAGGTAGCTTATTTTCGTATTTGTTTTTATTTTTTTTATCTGTTATTTTATCCGAAATACTATCGCATTTTGCTTTTGATAATTTTTTTACACCTTTAAATTTTATAAGCTGTTCTTGTTTTGAAAAAGGATTATTTATTAAAAAGCGCGCAAAAAGCTCAATTTCATTGGCGTAAATGGCTATTTCTTTTTTGCCTTTATCGTCTAAAATATAAATAACATCGTTTTGAAATTGAACCCTGTTATTTAGCGAACCCCTGAAATTTAAATAATTATCAAAACGGTATTTACATTGCTGTATAGTTTGAGCAAAAGAAAAATGACCTAAAAGACATAAAGTAAACAGAGCACGAAGCATGTTTATAAAATTAAAATTCTGCACTCAGGTATTTTTTGTACTTTCAAATTGTTATCAAACCAATTATGTTAACAGAACAACAAATAGAGCAAATAGTTTCAAAAGAAGTAAGTTTTAAAACTTCGCGTTCAGGCGGCAAAGGTGGCCAAAACGTAAATAAGGTAGAAACAAAAGTAGAACTGGAATTTAATGTAGAAACTTCGCGCGCTTTAACAGATCAACAAAAAAAGACAGTTTTTAAAAAGTACCCCGGTTTTATTGACGGCGTATTAATAAAAATTTTAGGAAATACCGATCGTTCGCAATTAGGGAACAAAGAAATTGCCAACAAAAAACTGATCGACTTATTGAATAAGCTTTTAAAACCTGTTAAAAAACGTATAGCAACAAAGCCCAGTAAAGGATCCATTAAAAGAAAAGTAGAAAGCAAAAAACATAAAAGTGAATTAAAACAATTACGCAAAAAACCATTTTAAGTGTTATTCAATTCACTCATATTCACAGTTTTTTTACCACTTGTTTTTATTATCTATTGGCTAACACCACCAAAATTCAGAAATTACTTTTTACTCTTAGCATCTTATTATTTTTATTACAGCTACAATCCCTTATTTTTATTGCTTTTGATAGGTACTTCTGCTATTGATTATCTTTTAGCAAGAAAAATAGCTTCCAGCGGGAAACAAAAAAATAAAAAAATATTTCTTGTATTAAGCCTCGTAAGTAACCTTGGTGTATTATTTATTTTTAAATATTTTGTGTTTGCTTATAATAATACTGTAACCGGGCTTAATCTTCCCTACTCTATTTTAGATCAGTTTATAATTCCTGCCGGGCTTTCATTTTACACTTTTCAATCATTAAGTTATACTATTGATGTTTATCGCGGTAAATACAAAGCCAACGATAAATTCTCTGACTTTTTGTTGTTCGTTTCATTCTTTCCCCACATGGTGGCAGGACCCATTGTGCGTTATAATGATCTTATGCCCCAGTTTAAGATACTTACTTATTTTAAAAATATAAACTGGCAAGCTTTTGCTACACTTGTAACCTGGGGCTATTTTAAAAAACTGGTAATAGCCGATAATTTAAATTTAATAGTTACTCCCGTATTTAATGATGTATCTTCTTACACCGGATTCGAGTTATTAATAGCAGGTTTTTTATTTGTGATACAGGTGTATTGTGATTTTAGTGGTTATAGTGATATTGCAACCGGCATAGCAAAACTCTTCAATATTAATTTAACACTTAATTGGCGCCGGCCTTTATTTTCAAGGTCTTTACATGAATTTTGGAAACGTAACCACATTAGTATTACAACCTGGTTTAGAGATTATTTATACATTGGTTTAGGCGGTAGCCGCGTGAGTTATAATCGTTGGCTATTGAATATTTTTTTGGTTTTTGTAATAAGTGGTTTTTGGCACGGTGCTAATTTTACGTTTATAATTTGGGGTGCATTACACGGTATTTTTTATATTTTAGAGATTCTTTTAATGAAGAGATTTCCAACGGTAAAAGTTCCGGCATGCCTTGGCAGTTTTTATTTATTGGGTTTTCATACCATTACACTAATAGCCTTTCGGGCCAACTCGTTTACTGACCTGAGAAGTATTTATAATTCGATCTTTTGTTTTAAAGACAATTATTTTTCTACTGTGCACATTCAACTCTTGCAGGATAAACTTTTCTTTGTGATCATTCTCTTCTCAATACTTATTTTATTTTTAAAAGAATTAAATGAAGAATATGCCATCATAAACAGAAATGAAAAAGCTTACAATTTTTTAAAGCCTTTTGCATATATATGTTTCATTGTGCTAATATTTATTTTAGGTAATTTTTCAGCTAACACATTTATCTATTTTCAATTTTGATAAAGCGAATAGTCACATATTTTTTAATAATTACCTTAGTGATGTTTGGATTAAGAGCCCTTCATTACCATGGGCTTTTAAAGCAGACCAAAGGCTATTATGGAAAATATAATGCAGTTTTTTTTAATAAAAACAGTTATGATGTTCTTTTCCTTGGTTCATCAAGGGCAGAAATGCATTATAATACTAAACTATTTGATAGTCTCACAGGATCAAACTCTTTTAATTTAAGCCTCGCAGGCGCTACACCACAAATAGCATTTGCTTCGCTTAAAACTTATTTGCAATTAAGCAAGGCACCAAAACATTTGATCTATGAAGTGGATTATCATTTTTTAAGGTATGATAATGGAGAAATAAAAGACTTCAATAATTACTTTCCATATCTTTCAAATGTTACATTAAGAAATGAATTAAGTAAAATTGATCCAAGGATGGATCATTTTTATTATGATCCTTTTTATTCTTTTCCATATACAGGTTTTAAAAATTTAAGTACTAGCCTGCATGGTTGGCTTAATATTCCAAACCAAACAGATAGCCATTACTACAAAGGCTATCTTAAAGAATCAAGCCGGCCAAGCCTTGGTTTCACGCATCTTGACACGTATTATTCTTTTTTTCATCCCAATAGTCGAAAGTATCTCGATTCTATTATTACTCTTTGCAAACAAAATAATACAAAGATCACTTTGGTAAGTTCACCTATTTTTGGTGGTGGAAGAATTGAAATAGTAAATAAAACCCGCATTATTGGCCAGATAGAACAAATAGCAAAAATTAATTCTATTCGCTATTACGATCTTTCTTCACTACCCTTTTGTAGTAATCGTAATTTATTTGTAGATAATTACCACCTGAATTATCTTGGGGCGAATAAATTTACCCCGTATTTTTGTTCAGTTTTCAACAATAAAATTGCTTCGGTTTCGTTAAAATAGCGTAGAATTTCATTTTTTTAGCTTAATTTTAATAATTGGATATGCAAAGATTTCTTTTTTCTCTTTTCGTAGTGTTTACGTTGGTTTCAAAGGCACAATTTCGTAAATACAGTAACGAATTCTTAAATATTGGTGTGGGCGCACGGGCTTTAGGCATGGGCAATGCTAATATTGCCAGTGTTGAAGGTGTAAATTCAGGATACTGGAACCCGGCAGGGTTGTTAAAACAAAAAAGTGATATTGAGGTAAGCTTAATGCATGCTGAATATTTTGCTGGCATTGCCAAATACGATTATATTGGTGTTTCTAAAAGAATTGACAGTAATAGCGTTGCCGGAATTTCTATTTTACGCTTTGGTGTAGATAATATCCCAAATACGTTAGACCTTGTGGATGCAAACGGAAATGTAGATTATAGTCGTATTACAACATTTAACGCAGTTGATTTTGCCGCATTGTTAAGTTATGCACGCACTATACCGAATTTAAAAGGTGTAGAATTAGGTGGTAATTTTAAGATCATACGCCGTAAGCTTGGCCAATTTGGTGGCGCCTGGGGCTTTGGTTTAGATGCAGGAGCAAAATACAATTATAAGGATTGGAAATTTGCAGCAATGGCACGAGATGTAACTGGTACGTTTAATGCGTGGAGCTATAATTTAAGTGATAAAGACATTGCTACATTTCAGCAAACAGGCAACGAAATCCCCTCGTCATCCGTTGAAGTAACAGCACCAAAATTAATTTTAGGGATCGCGAGAACATTTTTATTCTGGAAAGACAGGATCACGGTATTAGGAGAATTAAATTTAATAAACTCATTTGACGGAAAAAGAAATACAGTTGTAAAAACAGATCTGTGGAGCTTAGAACCTGCTTTAGGAACAGAGATCGGTTACAAAGGTTTTGTGTATTTGAGAGGTGGCATTGGCAATATTCAAAAACAATTAAATGATAATGCTACAAAATACATTACTACATTTCAACCCAACTTTGGCGTAGGTGTTAAGTACAAGATCTTTACACTTGATTATGCTTTAACGGATATTGGCGACAGATCAATTGCTTTATACTCAAATATTTTTTCATTAAAAATTGATATAAATAAGAAAATGAACAAGTGAGAAAACTACTCGCAATAGGCATATTTTGTTTTGTTGCATTTACCATTAAAGCCCAGGTGTATGGTAATGAGTGGATAAATTTTTCTCAACAATACTTTAAATTCCCTATTGCCAAAGAAGGAGTTTACAGAATTGATTCTACTACTCTATCTAATTACTTTAATTTAAGTACTACCAATCCAAAAAACTTTCAGCTCTTTATTAAAGGGAAAGAAAATCATCTTTTTATTAATGGCGAAAGTGATAACATAATTAATATTGGAGATTACCTTGAGTTTTATGCCTCGCCTGCTATGGGCGATTTTGATTCGCTGATCTACAAAAGCATAAATTATCTTCCTAATCCATATTCCCCACTTTTTAATGATACGCTTTACGGATTTATAACTTTAAATAATCTCACTACCAACAAGCGTTACAGCTTAGAAACAGATACAACTGCAGTCTTGTATCCAACAGGGGATCATTTTTATTCAGAAAAAGTATTTACTTCTGCAAATGAATACAACTTTGTATATGAGCATAGTTCGGGCACCAGCGATCCTTTATACACACAAGCTGAAGGCCGTGGTGTTTCATTCACAAAAGGAAATAACGTTAAGGCTTCATTTTCAAATCTAAACACATATACAACCACAAATTTACCGGTTTATCTATCCATCAATTATTCGGGCCACAGTTTTGATCAAACCGTTTTAGATGATCATGAAATAACAACCTCTTACACCGACCAAAATAATGTAACCGTACAATTGGCAGATAAGGTGTTTAAAGGCTATATACCCGTACGCCAAACGTTCACTTTAAATTCTCAAAACACAGGTAATACAAACACCATTACTTTAAATTCAGTTGCCGTTCCATCACTGGCAAGCATTAACAATTCAACGCTTTTGCATTACATAAATTATTTTTATCCTCAAGTACCCGACCTTAATAATAAATCTTTTTATAAATTATATGTAGATGATCATTTAACACAACCAAAAACCGTTTTTAATCTTTCTAATTTTAACCTGGCAAGTTCATTAAACGTTTTGTTGTATGACATTAGCAACAATAAAAAAATAACAACAAAAGTTACACCGTTAAATGTAAGAGCTGTTATTCCAAATGGTACAGGCAGAAAATTATGTGTACTAGCAGCAGAGTCGCAAACTATTGCCGTTACTTCATTAATTAAGGTAAATCAAAGCGGAAACTTTAATTATTTTAAAAATTTACCGGCTAATAAACCCTTTGTAATAATTTACCATAATAGTTTACAGGCAAGCGTAACCGCATACAAAAATTACAGGCAAACTGTAGCGGGCGGTTCTTACAATGTGATAGCAGCCAATATTGATGAGCTTTATGAACAATTTGGTTATGGTATTAATAAACATCCTTTAGCAATTAAAAATTTTTGTAAATATTTAAAAGATAGTTTAACCAACGTACCAAAATATGTTTTTATAATTGGCAAAGGCGTTGGTTGCGATGCGCTTATATCCACTACGCAATCTTTAAACCTGGTGCCAACAATGGGCATTCCAAGCTGTGATAATTTATTGACATCTGTTTTAAGCGTTACTAATACCAATCAATACGCACCCGAAATTCCTATTGGCCGTATTTCTGCTTTATCAAATAACGATGTAAATATTTATCTCGCAAAAGTTCAACAACATGAAAGCTCTGCTCCGGCAGACTGGAAAAAAAGAGTATTACATTTTATTGGTGGAGATGAAGCTCAACTTGCAAACAACCTGTCAATTTATATGGCGGGTTATGAGCAAATAATAAAAGACACTCTTTTTGGCGCAGAAGTTTTTACATTTAAAAAGAATACTACAGCTCCCGTTCAAACCGCAATAAGCGATAGTATTAAAGGTATCATAAGTAATGGCGCTGCCCTGATCAATTTTTTCGGGCATGGCTCTGAACAAGGATTTGACCAGGCAATTGACGATCCTGAATTGTATAATAATACCGGTAAATATCCCTTCGTTATTGCCAATTCTTGTTATTCGGGAAACATACATGTGCCAGGTAGAATGTCTGTAAGTGAGAAATTCGTTTTCTCAAATCAAAAAGGAAGCATTGGTTTTTTAGCAGGAACGTCTTTGGGCTTTGTGCATGCTTTACACAATTACAATAGTTGGTTTTACCAGGCTCTTTCTAAAACACATTATAATATGGGTATTGGCGATGTTATTAAAGAAGCAGCTATCAATAATGCAATGTCGTTTGATAAAATAACACAATTTACCAGTCTTGATCTTACTTTGCATGGCGATCCCTCTTTAAAAATAACAGCCGGCACATCTCCTGATTTTCAATTAAAGAACAGCGATATTGTTTTTAATACAAAAAAGTATACCGATTCGTTAGGAATAAAAGTAAACCTGAAGAATCAGGGAAAAGCTGTTGGTGATTCTATTTTTGTTAAGATTGAACGTTTCTTTCCAAATGGTGATTCAAGTATTATTTTTAAAAGAATACGTGCACCTTTATTTAAAGATAGTATTGTGTTCTTTACACAAATAGATTTTAACAGAGGTATTGGTTTAAACAAATTTAAAGTAAAGGTAGATGAATTTAATGAGGTTGGTGAGAGTATTGAAACTAATAACAGTACATTAGGAACTGTTGACCTATTTATTCCCGGTGGTGATGTTGTACCAGTGTATCCATATAAATATGCCATAGTACCAAAAACAACTACCATAACATTAAAAGCCTCAACTACCGATCCTTTTGCGCCAACTGCTACCTATCGTTTTCAATTAGATACCTGTGATAAATTTTTAAACCCTATACAAACAACATTAATTACCAGCAGTGGTGGTGTTTTAGAATGGAATGTAAATTTACCTTTTGCGGATAGTACAGTTTATTTTTGGCGTGTAAGTCGCGATAGTACTATACCAACTACACCTTTTATTTGGCGCGAAAGTTCATTCCAAACCATTGGTATAAAAAGAGGTTGGGCACAAGCGCATTTTCATCAATTTAAAAATGATAATTATCAATTTGTAAATTATAAGAAAAATTTAAGAAAATTTATTTTTGAGAACAATAAACAAAGTCTTTCCTGCCGCAATGGTATACAACCAAATATTTTTCCAACCAATATAAATTTTTTCTTTAATAATATTACTTACTCTAGTTGGGGTTGTGGTCCTGATGGCTGGAATTTTGCAGTGTTTGATTCAATAAGCGGCAGGCCTGATGACGTTATTAGTATTAACTGGCCTGCATCCGGCCCCGGACAATATAACAATAATGTATGCGTAAGTGACCAGGTTTTACATGTTTATTCGTTTGGTCCTTTTGATTACAGCTGCCCCACTCCCTGTTCAATTCCAACATGGAAAACAGATATGGAGGCTTTTTTAAATACTGTATCACCAAACGATTATGTATTGGCATACACAGTTGGTCAGATCATTCCTGGTTACGCACAAATTACAAGTTACAGCAATAATTTATATAATGCTTTTGAAAGCATTGGTGCTGTTACTATAAGAACAACAGTAGATACAGTGCCATATATTTTATTTGGTAAAAAAGGAATGATCGCCGGGCAGGGACATGAAGTAAAAGGAGTAAACAAACAATCTATCATTACTTTAAACGATAGTATTAAAACACGTTGGAATAACGGTTACATTGCTTCTGAGATCATAGGCCCGTCTTATAAATGGAATAGCTTACATTGGCGCGTACAAAGTGTTGATGCCTTGGCAGGAGATACAACAGTATTAAAATTAGTTGGTATTAAAAATAACGGACAAATTGATACACTGCAAACTTTTATACAGGATAGTACAGATGTTTTAGCGCTTTATAATTATGCTGATGCTTCAGTTTACCCTTATTTAAAATTGGTAGCGTTTATGAAAGATAACATTAATACAACATCACCTCAATTAAAAAAGTGGCAGGTAATTTATGACGAAGCACCAGAATGTGCTATTAATCCATTAAAAGGTTTTGCAAGCATTAATGATACTTTGCAGGAAGGTGACGATGTTGTTTTTAAATTCCCTATTGAAAATATTGGCATTAAGAATTTTGATGATAGCCTTGTTGTTACTTATTGGATAGAAGATAATAGCCGAAACCAAACACCTTTACCTCAAAAAATGAAATCAAAACCTTTTGTGCCGGGCCAGGTTTTTATTGATACGGTAAAAGTAAACAGTTATCAGTTTGTTGGTAATAACGCCTTATGGATCTATGTAAACCCTGTATCAAATTCAAAATATCAAAAAGAACAAACACAATTCAATAATATTGGCCGCTATCAATTTAGAGTGAATAAAGATGTTACTAATCCCTTATTAGATGTAACTTTTGATGGTGTAAGAATATTAAATGGAGATATTGTATCTGCAAAACCAAATATTTTAGTAACACTAAAAGATGAAAATAAATTTTTAGCGTTAAACGATACCAGCGCTTTTGCAGTATATATACAGGCGCCGAACCAAAGCATACAGCAACGAATTTATTTTGCACAAGATCTGCAATTTACACCGGCAAACTTACCTAAAAACAGTTGCAGCATTAATTATACGCCGAATTTTGTTACTGATGGAAAATATATGCTTATTGTTCAGGCAAAAGACAGAAGCCGTAATAATTCAGGAACACAGGATTATAAGATCCAGTTTGAAATAAACAATAAGCCAACCGTTACCAATGTTTTAAATTACCCTAACCCTTTTAGCACAAGTACTAAGTTTGTTTTTACACTTACAGGTAGCGAAGTGCCGGAAGTATTTACCATTCAAATTATGACCATTACAGGTAAACTTGTAAGAGAGATTCAACGCTCAGAATTGGGAAACGTACACATTGGAAGGAATATTACAGACTATGCCTGGGATGGAAAAGATGATTATGGCGATAAGCTTGGTAATGGTGTTTACCTTTATAAAATTGTGACCAAGCTTAACGGTAACGATATTGAAAAAGCCGGTAATGCCGCCGATAAATATTTCGTGAAGGATTTTGGTAAAATGGTGTTAATGCGCTAAAGCAACGCTGGAAAATAATTCACAATTACATCTCTTTTCTGTTAAAAGCATTTTTAATTCTAAAATTGCACATCTGCTATTTATACATATCTTTAGGGTATAACCCATAAATTTTAAACATATGAAGACAAAATTACTCTCTATTGCTATTGGTGCATTCTCTCTGTTCGCCATGAGATCAACTGCTCAAACTTATTCATTCAGCCAGTTAACAAGCCCTTATGCAGATATCACAGGCGGAACAATTGTTACAACTTCAGGTTGGGACTATTTTACAATAATTGATACTCAACTTCCTTTCACTTTTAATTTTTTCGGTAACGTTGAAGACAGTCTTTACATATTAAGTGGCTTTGCTGCTTTTCATCAGGTTGGTGCCGGTAATTTTCCTATAGACCAGATTTATTCTTTCGACGCGGAACTTATTGAAAGATCGACTGGCGGACCATCACATATTTCGATCGTTACAACCGGAACAACACCTAACCGTATTCATAAAGTTCAAACTAAAAATGCAGGTTATGATAGCGATGGAACAGGAACAGAATCTGCAAACGTACAGCTTTGGTTATACGAATCTTCAAACGTGGTTGAAATTCACTATGGCGCTTCAAACGGGTCATCTTCTACTTATGCTCCGTTACAAGGGCCAACTGTTGGTATATACAAAGATCAAACAGCATTTGTTGCTTTATCAGGTTCTGCAAGCAATCCATCAGCCTCATCATCTGCAGCATCTTTGAACGTAAATGGAAATCCTCCTTCAGGTATGGTATACCGATTTGCACCGGTTGCTGCGGGAATTAAACAACTTGGTAATAACGCTGCAGGAATGATCTATCCAAATCCATCTAACGGAATAATTAATTTCAAATCATCTGTCGATATTACAAACGGAACTTTAAAAGTTATTAATGCGATCGGACAAGTGGTTTATGAAAAAAATGAATTTACAATTTCTAAAGATCAAACTCAAAAATTAGATCTTTCACTAGAAACAGGTTTATATTACCTTCAAATATCAAGCAAAGGACAAAATTTTTCTCCTGAAAAACTGATCGTAAAGTAATTTAGTTTATAAATTAAAAAATCCCTGTATGTTTTTCATACGGGGATTTTTTTATTTAGAATAAAACGTTTGGTATAAATAATAACTAATTGGTAAATTCAGTCTTCAGTACTGCGTCAAAAAGCCCTTCTTCAGAAAATTGATCAGGCATTAAAACATCCCTTATTCCATAATCAGATAATTTTTGCTTGGTAGATGTTCCTATTGCAATAACTCTTTGATCTGTTTCGACTTTATGCTTATTAAAATAGGCATTTACGTTTGAAGGGCTTGTAAAGATCAAAATATCACAATACGGAATTGTAAAATTAGTTTTGATAGTTGTTTTATAAACAAACAAATTATAACAGGTATTAATAAATGACAGATGCTTTTGAATTGTTTTTAAAGAGTCAATTGCCTGAGGAAATAAAACGCTCTCATCCTTTATTAATTTTCCAAACTCTTTTGAAATTGCAGCAAGATCTACGCCTTCACCAATAAACTGGGCTATTTTTCCAAATTTCAATAAATAGGCTGCTGATACCTGGCTCATCACGCCAAACTTAATCTGTGAATGTAATTCAGGGTTTTGTGAGAAAAAATATTTTATCGCATTTTTACTTGAAAAAAATATCCAGTCTGTTTTTGGAGTAAAAGAAAAACGAATTTCGTTAGTGCATATTAATGATTCATCAATTAATTGAATTTTATTTTCTTTCGCTAATTTTTTAAATTGGCTGTCGGCCTTTAATTTTCGCGAAAAAAAAATAGTCTTCCCGCTTAGTTCCTGTAATGTCATTTAATTATCCTTTCTTCCTTTCCTTATGCTGAAAACGGCCTTTTGGTTTTGCGCCAAACTTGGATGGCTTTTTTACTACTGCGCTGGGATTATAAACCGGACCATCGCCTAACTCTGCAGGTAATGGCACTTTTTCTACATCAATTCCCATTAAAGCCTCTATTCTTCCAAATTTTTGCTGATCGTATTGATTGATAAATGTAATAGCAACGCCAGCTTTAGATGCTCTTGCTGTACGGCCAATACGGTGAATATAGTCTTCAGGATCGCCGGGTGCATCGTAATTCACAACCAAACTAATTCCATCCACATCAATACCACGCGATAAAATATCTGTACCAATTAAGATCCTTAATTTCTTCGCTTTAAAATCACGCATGATCTCTTCTCGTTCCGGCTGCTCCAGATCTGAGTGGAACGCTTTGATTGATCCGTCAACACTTTTTAATGTTTTTTCAAGAAGCTTTACATTTTCTTTGGTGGCAGAAAATATAATTACAGATTGATAATCATCATTCTTTAAAATGCTTTTTATCAATGCTTCTTTTTGATTATCAAAAACCAGGTAAGCTTGCTGCACAATACCGGCAGCAGGTTTACTAATAGCAATATTTATTTGTTCGGGATTATTTGAAATTTCATTTGCAAGCAAACGCATTTTTGGCGGCATGGTTGCAGAAAATAAAATGGTCTGTCTCTTTTTAGGTAAATAACTAATAATAGCTTTAATGTCGTCAAAAAAGCCCATATCAAGCATTCTATCTGCTTCATCTAATACAAGATGTTGAAGGTGTTCAAAATTAATATCGCCGGCTTGTAATAAAGAAATTAAACGGCCCGGAGTGGCAACAACAATATCAACACCATTTTTTAAAGCATGTTTTTGTTTTTCCCAGGTCATTCCATCACCACCACCGTAAATAGACATTGAGCCAACAGAACAAAAGTAACCCATACCATCAATTTGCTGATCTATCTGTACAACTAATTCACGTGTGGGCGCAATGATAAGCGTGTTTAAATGCCTTGTAGGTGCGTGTAAAATATGATTGATAATTGGTAAAAGATAAGCTGCAGTTTTACCTGTACCTGTTTGCGCACAGGCAATAAGATCTTTATTGTTTAATATAACCGGTATTGCTTGCTCCTGAATGGGTGTGGGCTGTTTGTAACCCATGCTGTATAGTCCATCTAAAAGAGAACTTTCAAAATTAAAATCGTCGAATGTCAAAGTAAATATTTAAATTATTAGTAAGCTAAGATACGCATTTGAAGCCATATGGAGGCATTTAATTATTAAAATGCCGGTTTATTCGGTAAGCCCTGCCATCTTCCAGCCCATTTTGGTTTTTCTGAGCATGAGACTGTAATTAAATACTTTAAAGTAATGGATAACTTGTAAATTAAAATAGTCATTCATTTTAGAAAATTCTTTTATTATATTTATAATCACATAAATTTCCAAAATAAGAATATGAGAGCAAAATTCGCCATTATTTCAATTGTTGTTTGTTTAATATTTGGTACCCTTGGTTATTTCTTTCATTGGGTATTATGGTCTTTTGTTTTTATTCTTCCTATTGTTTTAGTAGGAATAAAGGATCTTACTCAAACCAAACATTCTTTAAAATATAACTTCCCGGTAATTGGCCGTATGCGTTGGTGGGCCGAATGGATGCGTCCTAAGGTTTATCAATACTTTATTGAATCAGATACAGATGGCGCACCTTTTAATCGCTTAAGCAGAAATGTAATTTATCAACGTTCAAAAAAAGTAAATGACACTACACCTTTTGGCACTCAGTTAGATGTTTATCAATCTGGTTACGAATGGTTAAACCATTCAATAAGCCCATTACCACATTCTGCCGTTAACCACGATCCACGCGTTTTAGTTGGTGGGCCTGATTGTAAACAACCCTACTCTGCCAGTATTTTAAATATCTCAGCCATGAGTTATGGCTCTTTAAGCAAAAATGCTATTATGGCTTTAAACGGCGGAGCCAAGCTTGGAAACTTTGCACATAATACCGGCGAGGGTGGATTAAGTCCTTATCATTTAAATCCGGGTGGTGATGTGATCTGGCAAATTGGTACCGGCTATTTTAGTTGCAGAAATTCTGACGGTACATTTAATTATAAAGCTTTTGAAGAAAGATCACAAAGGCCTTCGGTTAAAATGGTAGAGATAAAACTCTCGCAAGGTGCAAAACCTGGCCATGGAGGTATTTTGCCGGCAGCAAAAGTAAGCCAGGAAATTGCAGACATTCGTTTAGTTGAAAAAGGAAAAGATGTTCTCTCTCCGCCTTATCACACTGCTTTTAAAACACCAATAGAATTACTTTTATTTATTAAACAGTTACGCGAACTAAGCGGCGGAAAACCAATAGGCTTTAAGTTATGCATTGGCCAAAAAAGCCAGTTCATTGCTATTTGTAAGGCGATGATAAAAACACAGATCATGCCCGACTTCATTACTGTTGATGGTGGTGAAGGCGGAACGGGTGCAGCACCTTTAGAGTTCAGCAATTCGGTTGGTATGCCACTAAGAGATGCATTGGCTTTTGTATATGATGCATTAAATGGTTTTGGATTAAAAAAACATATAAAAATTATAGCTTCCGGAAAAGTGCATACGGGATTTGATCTCGTAAAAAATATTTCTTTGGGTGCAGATATGTGTAATAGCGCACGCGCTATGATGTTGGCCATTGGCTGTATACAGGCTTTAGAGTGTAATACAAATACCTGCCCTACCGGTGTGGCAACACAAAATCCAAAATTATATAATGGTCTTGATGTAAATGATAAAAAAGTACGTGTTGCTAATTACCAGCATGAAACTATTAAAGCTGCTGTAGAATTAATGTCGGCAGCGGGTCTTGATCATCCTGATAAATTACACCGCTCGCACATTTATCGCAGGGTAAGTCATAATCAGATACAAACGTATGCTGAAATGTATCCAAATCTATTAAAAGGATCTTTATTGGAAGCCCCATATCCACAAGGCTGGGAGCTTGAAGTAATGCACAGCAATGAAGAAACGTTTGATAATGCGGTAAAATATTCTTAAAAAGTTATTTTATTTTTTTTCTGGCAAAAGGAAAAGGAACTTTAACTTCTTTTCCTTCTCTTACTGCCGAGATCTCGGCATATAAAGAGTCGTTATTTATTTTTTTGTAAATTATTTTAGTTGGAAAATCATGTTTAGGGTTTTCGAAGATCCATTCGTTTTTGTTTGATGATGTTAACGCAAACTCAACTGCCTGCCCTGCATTTTGATCTTTAACAACCGGGATATAATAAAGGGTGTTGTTCTTTTGTTCGATGGTCATTGATTCAAAAGCAACCGTATCTTTTCCTTCCATAGTAAGTCCTACACCGTATAAAGTAGAATCGTTTTTCTTTTCCCATTTTTCGCTGCTAAAATCCGTCAAAGAATTCCTTACCCACTCACCGCTTAACCAACTCAACTTTTCAATTTCGGGATAAGTTTTAATTGCTTGCGCAGTAACTGTTTCAGATTGTGGACCAGAGCATGCGACAAGAAACGATAATGAGGCAAAAACAATAATATTCTTTTTCATAAAACTATTGCTTAATTATTTTTACTGTTTTACTTCCTTCAGCTGAATTTAATTTAAGGAAATAAATCCCTGCATTCACGCTTTCAACATTTATTATTTTTAGTTCTTCGTTGTTTGCTTTCAGCTCTGTAACTATTTCTTTACCTAAAATATCAAATAATTGAATAGAATTTATTTTGTTGATCTCATTTCCTTTAAGGCTTAATTTATTTGAAAATGGATTTGGATATACAAAAACTTCGTTTAAAACTGAACTATTCTCTTTAAGGCCAACTGTTCCAGTTACATTAATATCATCAACATAAACATTATTACCACCATTCGGTGTGAATTCAATTTTAAAAGCAACCTGTTGGCTACCCTGGTAACTTGCAAGGCTTAACATTTCAGTTTTCCAATGTGCAGGTTGAGGATTTAAATATGCCGTTGTAATTACACTACCCGTGGTACTTAACTGCGTACCAGTTTTTGAAAATAATTGAACCCATGTGCTACCACAATTAATGGAAACAAATACTTTTAAAACATCGTTATTGTTTGTTGCTTGTTGCGCATAAGCATATTTAAATTCAAATTGAGGTGTACTAACAAGGTTTTGTAAATTGTATAAAGGGCTGTAAATGCTAACCGGTACGTTTGGATTATCATAAAAATTATCTATCCATGCACAGTTTGTACCTGTGGCGGCTGTTACAGTATTGGTTTTAAAAGCGCCACCAAATTGTGGAATGCTAGCGATCCAGTTATTATCTGGAAAAAGAGTTTCAAAGCCTTGGGTTAAATTTAAAGTACCGCTGTTTGTCCCTGCCAAAACTATTACATTTTGTTTAGTGATAGAGTCTTCACCAAAAGCATTACCAACTTTTAATTTTACAGTTGCCAGACCCGAGTTAGTAAAACTTAAAACGCCATTTTGTAAAGTAGATGTATTAGCGGTCGAAGGACTGCTCCATAACCAGGTTGTTACCGGTGCATTATAGCTATAATCAGTAAAATTAAGGGTATTGCCTATGCACGTTACAGGATCTGAAACAAATTCTGCTTTTGGTGCGCAGGTAGTGATTGGATTTATTAAACCAGTGGCAATTAAATTTCCATTACTTGATAGATTATCTCTTCCGGCAATACCACCAATTATGCAATTATGCATTCTTGTTTTTTGGCCTTGCGTAAACATTCTTGAACAATAAGCATACTCCATATAGTTTTGAACGTTTTCAACTACTCCCGAAGAACATACTGCCGAACCTAAACTGCAATTAGTATGGCCTTTTGTAACCGGTGTATCAGTTACACCATCATCTCCGCAAGCAACACCGGGCTGATTGGTACTACCCCATACGTGTTGAAGGTTAAACCAATGCCCGGTCTCATGTGTTAAGGTGCGTGATGTAAATGGATTAGCTGTACCCATGCTTCCTGTATAATTATGTAACAGAACAATGGCATCAGCGTTTGCGCTGGCCGTGCCGGGTAAATAAGTATAACCTGCAGCACCTGCCTGCATTGTTTTTACAACATAAACATTCATGTATTTTGTACGGTCCCAGGTATAAATATAATTTGAAAAGCTAGGCGTCCAATCCGTATTAACTGTATAATGACGGGTAATACCATTGGTGCATTGTCCGTTCTCATCCAACGAAGCTAATTTAAATTCGATCTGGCAATCTGCAGCAATTGGCTTGTATTGATTGATGATGTTGGTTGTATCAGCATTTTTCTTGGCAAAATCCCTGTTCAGAATCTTCATGGCATCAGTGATCTGAGCGTCGCTTATGTTTTCGCTTCCGCCTAAATGCAAGATATGAAACACAACAGGAATAGTATAGGTTGATAAAGCAGATTTTTGTAAGGACCCTTTAGAATCCAGTTCGTTAGCTGCTTTAATAAGATCATCAAATCTCTTTTTAGCGGTTCTATCCTCTTTAAACAAATACTCGTTCGCTTCAAGAAAACCACATTTAAATTCGGTTTGTGCAGTAATAATTCCGCTAAAAAGCAGCAGAGAATTCAGTAAAAATTTTTTCATGTATTTAATAAGATATTTAAAGGTATCAATTTTAGTTTAATTATCTTTACCAATCAAATTATTGATACATGTTAAAAACCATTCAACAAATAAATATAGGTATTTTGGGCGGCGGGCAATTGGGAAGGATGCTGATACAGAATGCTATAAATCTAAATTTAAATATTTCTGTTTTAGACCCTGATAAAAATGCCCCTTGCAGACACCTGGTAAAAAAATTTACGTTGGGCGATCTTAATGATTTTGAAACCGTTTATGATTTTGGCAAAGATAAAGATCTTATTACTATCGAGATAGAGAATGTAAATGTAGAAGCTCTTAAAGCACTTGAAAAAGAAGGAAAAAAAGTGTATCCGCAGCCTCATATCATAGAAATGATTCAGGATAAAGGCTCGCAAAAAATGTTCTATCAGCGAAATAATATTCCAAGCCCTGACTTTTTTTTAGTAGAAAATAAAAAACAAATTACAAAGTATGCAGATTATTTTCCCTTCTTTCAAAAATTGCGCAAAGGTGGTTACGATGGAAAGGGAGTTGTAAAATTGGTTAATCCTCATCATTTGGATAAAGCCTTTGAAGCGCCTTCTGTTTTAGAACGCTTGGTAGATTTTGATAAAGAATTATCTGTTGTTGTTGCCCGTAGCGAAAGTGGCGAAATTAAATGTTTCCCTGTAGTTGAATGTGAATTTAATCCGGAAGCTAATTTGGTAGAATTTTTATTTAGTCCTGCCAATATTAAAAAAAGCGTTGAGAAGGATGCATTGAAATTAGCTACGGATATAGCCGAAAAGCTAGGTATTGTTGGCTTACTGGCTGTTGAATTATTTTTAACCAAAGATGGAAAAGTGTTGGTAAATGAAATAGCTCCGCGTACTCACAATAGTGGCCATCATACTATTGAAGGAAACATAACTTCACAATTTGAACAACAATGGCGTGCTATTTTAAATTTACCACTTGGTGATACTGCTATCATTAAAGCGGGTGTAATGGTAAATTTATTGGGAGATTTTGGTTATGAAGGAACGGCTGTTTACCAGGGGCTTGAAGATGTTTTAAAATTTAGTGGAGTTTATGTGCATTTGTATGGTAAAGCCATTACAAAACCATTTCGTAAAATGGGACATGCTACAATTGTTGATGACGACATTTTAAAAGCAAAACAAAAGGCAAGATTAATAAAGAACACTCTTAAAATTATAGCAAAGTAGTTTATGGAAAAACGCACTTGCCCTGAATGTGGAGAAATTATTAAAGGCCGTATCGATAAAAAATTTTGCAGCGATATGTGCCGCAATGCCTTTAATAATAAGGTAAACAGCGATACCACCAATTATGTAAGAAACGTAAATAATATTTTACGCAAGAATCGCAGGGTTTTGGAAGACAGCCTTCAGGGTGATAAAACAACTTTACCAAAACAAAGATTAATTGATAAAGGTTTTAATTTTAAATACTACACCAATCAACTGGTAACAAAAAATAACCACACTTATATTTATTGCTATGAGTTCGGCTACCTCCCACTCGACAATGATCTTATCCTGATCGTAAAAAGAAAAACCGAGAATTAATAATGGATACAATTACTTACCATAAAGCAACATTAGATGATATACGATCAATTATTGATTGCCGCACTACATTTATAATTGATTTTGCCGGAGAGCAACCCGAAAATTTTGCAGAGGGATTTGATGAATCTTTTAAAGACTATTTAAACAGGGAACTTAATAAAACTTACCTGGTTTGCATAGTAAAACAAAACTATGTTATAGCAGGTATGGGAGGATTAGTAATTCGTGAGCAGCCAGGCAATTTTAAAAATCCGACAGGAAGATCAGGTTATTTTATGAGCATGTATACTTATCCCGAATTTAGAAGAAAAGGTATTTGCACAGGTATTTTAAATCTGCTTACAGCATATGGTAAAGAAATGGGTTTAACTACTTTTGAATTGCATGCAACAAAGGAAGGTGAATTTGTATACAAACAAAATGGCTTCAAAATGCATCACGAGCCTACTTATAGAAAATACATTTAATTTAATGCTTCTTACCACATCGCAACTACATCTGTCAGAAATTGTAACAAATGACATTAAATATATTCATGCTCTTAATTCATTACCCGAAGTTGATGAATTTAATACTTCAGGAATTCCGGAATCCCTAGATGAAACCCAAAACCTTGTTTTGGGTTGGATAGATTCTCAAAAAAAGGAGCCAAAAGAACGTTATACATTTTCAATTGTAAATAAAGAAACAAACGAGTTTATTGGGATAGTTGGATTAAAGATGGGCAAACCAAATTATCGATCTGCCGAGATCTGGTATAAATTATTTCCAAAAACCTGGAAAAAAGGTTATGCAACAGAAACTGTAAAGGAAATTTTACGTTTTTGTTTTAACGAGCTTAAATTGCATAGAATTGAAGCCGGTTGTGCCATAGGAAACATTGGCTCGATAAAAGTGTTGGAAAAATGTGGATTCATACGAGAAGGGCAAACAAGGAAATTGTTACCAATAAGAGATAATTGGATAGATAATTACTTTTACGCCATATTAGAAGAGGATCATAATAAATAGCAACTATTATTCATGGCATTGATATTGCATCATATCTATTATGAAAAGGTATCTTATATTAGTAATTAGTGTTTTTATTCTGAATTCTCAGGCTCAAACAGGTTTAAAAAATGTGGTTTGGGTGCTTTCAAAAATAGAAGATACCAAAGCAAAAACAAGTATCAATTTAAATCACAGCCATTCTATTTTAAAGTTTGAAGACAGCACTTATACCGGTTATGGTTGCAATGGCTTTTCAGGAAAATACAAAGTAGCGGGTAGCAAGATCAATTTTCTTGGTGGCATGAAGATCACTGATAACGGCTGTGGCAACCCTGATGACTATAAAGCAGAGAATTACGTATTACAAAATTTCATTCAACTCGAATACAAACAGGTTGGCGAAACATTAATATTAAAAAAAGGTAATGAAGTAACTTTTACTTACAACAAACAAAAGCCGGAATAACCTGATTATCCCGCTTCTTCGTTCACATAATAAAGCTTATAATATTTTAATCCTTTTTCATCGTCGTAACCACGCTCTACATAATCGTGGCGCGCGTGTATATATATGTGGAAATTCTTGTCCAGCTTAACCACACTGCGCATGTACTTTTGGTTCTTTTTTACGGCAGTTTGCGACACATCAAACTCGTCAATGGCAGTTAAGTCCATTTTCTTAGTAAAATCCTGGCGATATTCTTTAAAAGCACCAATTAATTCCGGTTCAATTAAAACTTCTTTTTCAAAATCCTTTAAGTTGAATTTATCTTTTTCTTTAAAATAAGAAGTACTTCTGTTAAGCAT
>JACDED010000056.1 GCA_013816615.1 Bacteroidota bacterium | reverse complement strand
AATTAAGTCCTCAGGTGAATGAACAATAAAGCAGAAATTCTTTCTGCGGTTCTTTAAAAAAATAACGCGTTAATACGAACGTTTCGCAGTTTGTATCTACCTTATCAAAGTTACATTCCCTTTAAACGTTTTATGTTCACTGTTTTCTGTTACAGAAACAATGTAAAAATAAATACCATCTCCACATTCTTCGCCGCTTGTTGTATGGCCATCCCAACGTACTACTTTAGTTTTAGAGTTATCAGCATTAAGTACTATTTCATCAATACTATAAATTAATGCGCCCCAACGGTTGTAAACATAAACAGCATTTAATTTTGTGCCGTAAGGCATGGTGAATTTCCAAACATCATTAACGTTATCAAAATTCGGTGTAAAAATAGTTGGTATAACCAATGGTTTAATACAGGTATCGGGCAGGCTAACATAAATACTATCTTTTTTTATAAAAGGGCAATAGCTGCCGTTATTACTATTACTAATAGTTACAAAATAATACGAGTTATTTTGGATAGTAGCTTTTGTTGTATTGGTAAAAGACGAAATAAATGTGTTCTGCGGTTGCCAATTGTAATTAATATCATTTGCCACTGGCGCATTTAGAATTTTAAATTTTAGTGTATCGTACAAACAGGTAACGGTATTTGTTAAACTTATTTGTGGTGTTAAAGTAAAATTTGGTTTTATATTTACACTTACAGTTGCTGTATTGCTAAAGCCACAGGCGCTTTTTGTAAGTGTATAGGTTGTTACTACACTTGGCGAGGCTATTGGTAAAGCACAATTAGTGCAACTTAACCCAATTGCAGGCTGCCAGCTATAATTAAAAAAGTTGTTATTATCAACACTCAATGTTGTTGTATTGCCCACACAAATAGTTGCATTACTCAATGGCAAGATAGTTACCGGTGTATTATAAATTTTAATTACTACGCTGTCTTTTGTGGTTGCGCTGCATTGTTGTTTGGTTAAATAATAAGTTGCGTTATTTGTAGCCGTTATTACAGGGTTGGGGCAGTTGGTGCAGCTTAAACCCGTTGTAGGTTGCCATTGGTAAGTAGCATCCCATGTACTATCAGTACCTAAAGTATAAGTTGCATTAGCGCAAACTAAAAGCGTATCTTTTGCTGCTGCTTTGGCCGGGTTTATTTCTACTACGGAAATATCGTCGATATAGTAGTAAGAACAATCTATATTAGAGTTTCCAGTCAAGATTTTGGTTGAGATAACATTTGTATTTGCATTATCTCTAAAATTTCCAATAGTAATATAGTTTTCTACGCCTGTTGCAGAATATTGATTTTGAACTTTTATCCAGTTAAGAGTATCATCAATATTTACGTTATTTTCAAAAGAAGGATTAAGTATTAGAGGTGTTTGATTTGGGGGCGGTAGAGTTTTTGATGAATCAGATGTAAAATTAAAACCAATATTTTTAATCGAAAATCTACTTATTTCTGCTAAACTAGCATAAAAGGTCACACAATATTTTTTATTTAGTTGTAATGTTTTTGATAATTGAGTTGAAATATATTCTCTATAACTAGTAAGTATTGGTGAATATACTATAACTCCTAAATATCCTTGACCCGTTTTCGGATTTTGAGCTCCAAAATAATTGTTTGGAACGCCAACAAAAGCAAATGGATTGGATGTAAAAGTAGGCGCGCAACTATTGAAATAATCGGTACTTGTATAATTTGGCTTGTAATAGTACAGAACTCTATCAATTTGCCCATTATTATCTGGACATATACTAAAACTTTCGGACGAATAATTTTTAATAAGATTTTGACTTACTTGAGAAAAACAAGAAAAAGAAAATATAAAACAAAAACTCAAGGCATATGCCTTGAGTTTTTGTTTATAAAACAAAAGCTTTTTGTTACTTATGTTTTTACTAATCATCATTTACTTATAATTAATTTATCTGCTTTAATGATCTTATTATCTTTTATAATTTTATAAATATAAGTGCCGTTTTTTAATTCGCTTACATTCACTTTGGTTAAAGCATTTAGTTCATTTTCGATAAGCACTTGCCCCATAATGTTAAAGATAAGCAATTTTGCGCCTAAGCCCCCTTCCTGTTCCCCCAAAGGGGGAATGATAGAACAAGATTTCGTAAAATATATTTACCTAATCAAAGTAACATTCCCTTTAAACGTTTTTTGTTCACCGTTTAATTCAAAAGTAGTAGTATAAAAATATACGCCATCGCTACAAACTTCGCCACTTGTTGTATGACCATCCCACTTTAGGTTGGGTTTTTCTGATAACAAAATTAAAACTCCCCAACGGTTGTAAATAGTTAGATTAAAGTTTTTAATATATTTTGTTTGACTAAAATTAATGCCCCATGTTTCGTTTACATTATCACCGTTGGGTGTAAAAACGTTGGGGATTTCATAAGTTGTTTCACAATCTTCTGAAATTACTCTAACTGTATCTTTACTTATGATACCACATTCTGTTTTTTGCAGTGTATATGTAATTGTTGTATTTGGATTTGCAATTGGTGTTGCGCAATTATTACAATTTAAAAATTGGTTAGGCTGCCATAAATAATTGGCAAAGTTTGTACTATCGTTTATGCCTAAAGTTGCGTTTTGGTTAAAACATAGTTGTTTGTCTATACCTGCATTTGCGTTCACACTTGGTGTAAATACAGTGACAGTTATACTATCTTTTGTAATAAAACTGCATAAGGTTTTTGTTACATAATATGTTGTAGTTATAGTTGGGCTTGCAATTGGGTTAAGGCAATTAGTACAACTTAAACTTGGGTGAACTTGCCAAGCAATTACAGAACTATCTTTTATATTATTACCTATTACTAAATTTGAGTTAAAACAAATTGTTGTATCCCTTTTACATTGTGCTTTGCCGCTATAATAGCCAATGTCATATAATGAAATATCATCAATGTAAATAAAGCAACCATCATAATGAGCTAAATTTGAACAAGGGAAATTGAAATTTGAATTATATGGTTTTGTTTTTGTTTTAGCACCATCTCTAAAATTGCCAATAGTAACAAACTCCTCATTGCCATTTGCTTTAAAACAACCACCAAATTTTGTCCAGTTCAAAGTATCATCACTTAAGTATTGGCTTGTATCATTATTAATTTGCGGATTAACAAAATTTATATTATTATCATACCAATTTTGACTTAGAGGGTTAAAATTTACCCAATCAACTGTAAATTGTGTGACAGAGAAATAAGCAGAAAGTTGATTGCTCAGATAAGTAACACCGTTTACTAGAGAGTAATACATTGAAAAATTATAAATATGATCTTTAACTAATTTATTTGATAGTTTCACGCCAATTAAATTCGTTCCATTTGAAAAAGGTAAGTTACCTGTATTTGCAAATAATGATCTCGTAACAATGCCTGCCTTAGCTATTCCGCTTTTTGGAATTTGATAACCTGAATTATCTCCCGGGGAACTTACCATACAGCCAAAACAATTATTGATTGATAATGAATTCAAATAAGATGAAGCGCCAATTAACGAATACCAACCTGATAACGAAGAGAAATTATTACAGGTTGTTGGAGTAGAATTTAAATTTTCAAAACTTGGATTTGGAATCAGATTAATTTGTGATTTTAAAGAAAGACTAAATAGAATAAAAGCAAAAAGGGCGTAAGCCCTTTTTGCTTTAGGTATAAAAAAATTTATTTTAAGTACATTTTGCATTATTTACTAATAATTAATTTATCGGCTTTAATGATCTTATTATCTTTTACAATTTTATAAATGTATGTGCCGTTTTTTAATTCGCTTAAATTTACTTTGGTTAAAGCGCTCAGTTCATTTTCAATAATCACTTGCCCCATAATGTTAAAGATAAGCAATTTTGCGCCTTCAACATCGGTAGAGATAGTAATTTCGTTACCAGCAGGATTAGGATAAACTAAAGTTGACAATGCCTCTTTGCTTTGGTTTAAATCTGTGGTATTTATTAATCTATTACCACTACCAGTAATTACAGGATTGTTTTCACAAGGGTTTACAAACTCCGTAGTATCAAAATGTTTTACCAAAGCCCTTGCCTGATAAACAGATGTACCATCGGTAAACGGACATAAAACTGCCAGGTTTTTAAGAGTAGTAATGTGCGAAGCAGTAATTAAGTTCTCATTTTTCATAAATAAATGATATACAGTATTAAACGTTTTTTGGTTTGTTTCAATAACACCAATAGGTACCAAAGCTGTATTTAAATTTTTTGCCTGATTTAAAGTAGCCGTGTTGTTGTTTATAGCAAAAAGCCCAACTAAACTATCCATTTTATAAAAACTACCAATTGCGTTATTGGCGTTAGTATTCATAAAAGCAGTACCCCCAGTAATTACACTTGTATTAATAGCAGATTTTTTAGCTAATTCAAACGTAGTTTTATTAGCAATCTTCTTCATAAGCGGATCGTTTGAGCTAAAATTATTAGCACTATTCATAATAACAGGTACACCTGCACTTAATGTTGGCGAAGAAGTACTTGAAGTGCTATTTTGCTGAACCATTTGTGCGCCCACAGGTTGAGTGATACAAACCGCTATACCAGTTGAAGCATTTGATGTAGGAATAAAAGAGGTTGATGGTGGCGCCAATGCACTAAATAAATTTACAAAAGGACAATACTGATTTGCGGCGCTAAATGCCCCAGGGTAATCAATAGTAGAGCCTGTTGAGTTAACTTGAGCATAAGTATCAGCACCACCGCCAACATAATTAAAATCACCAAAAATATTTTCGGCACAACTTGTATTATATTTAATAGGGCCAACCGAGCCGCTATTATCTAAAAAGATGCCGTACAAACATGAAGCTGTTGGCACGCTGTTTAAGTTATTTCTATAAATTCTACTCGGGCTAGTGCCTTGAAACTTCATACAAGAACCTGCACCAGTAACATAATTTTCGCAAAACAAATTATTATTGCCAACGTTTGTGAAGATATTAAAGGTGTTATAGCTGTTTAGGTTTGTTGGGTTAACACTTAACGTATTAAACTTAATATCGCCTTGGTGCGTATTATCTAACCAAATGTTAGCATTAAAACCAGCACCAATCGGTGTTCTTATGGTGATGGTATTATTTACCACCGCAGGTGAATAGGTATTAATACAATACACACCATTTACTTTACCTGTTGAATTAGAATAACCCACATAATACTTAGCACTTGCTGGGCTGCTTATCTCGCTAATGTAAGCATGATACGTTACTTTAGCTTTTACAGCCACAAAAGGATAAGTAGAAGTGCTGTTGGCGAAATTCAATTTAATAGTGTTGTTATTAAACGCATAAAGATCATATAAACAAGTTGCAAACCTATTATTAATAATTTGTACGGTTTGCGTATTTGTACAATTCCAGCTCTCTATCTGTACAGCATATTGCGTAATAGTTGTAAACTGATTATTGTAAACGTTTAACGTGCCATTTGTTGCAGCAAAAATACCGTTAGTTGAATTAATAAAATTGTTTGTATAAATATTTAAGCCTGTACCAGTAGAATTTGAACCGATAACGGCTCTTGGTGTAGAATTATTATAAACACAAGCCGTTGAACTGCCATATAAATCTGAGGTAGGAATCGAGCTTATCCACTGAAAGTAATTGTTGTATGAAATTAATCTTGAATTACTATTGTACTCCCCAATTCTTAAATAATCAAATACGTTTGTGTAAGATGTATTCAAGGTTGGTGTTGTCGAAGCGTCACCAATGGTAATGTTTCCACTCAAATTACCACTTGTGATAAGCAAGGATGCAGCTCCAAAATAAATACCTACCTGTCCGCGTGCAGTATTAGGTAAACTCATTACGGCAGAGCCTTTTAAATAACCCGGGCTATAATTATTTAAAGCTGTGCTGCTAAAATTAGCAAGGCTAGTCCAACGCTGACCTGTCGTATAAACATAATTTGCTACAGGAATATCTCGTGATGTGAAAATTGAACCCGTTAATTTATAAGAGGTTAATTTCGGGCCTGTAATAATCATACCATAAACATTTTTATTGAAAATAGTATTGTCTACATTCAAGCCCGGATGATTTGCAGATGTCGCATTGATAACAACTGCGCCTGACGCATCCTCAATCACAAAATTTCTAACAGTTAATAATTTTGTAGATTGAATTCCCTGCCAGTTTTTATCACAACCGTGCCAAAAACTTTTATCAATAACTGTAGTTGCATTTTGATTAACAACAGCATTTTCTCCAAAATAAATATTGGTATTACTAAACGTTACATTGGCAGATGCCGCTATTGTTAAGAATCCGTTTACAGAAAAATTACCTGATATAATGCCTGATGAAGGAATTGCTATATTAATACCTCCGTAATTTGTATTTGCTACCAAACTTGTCCATGCGGTTGCACCAGCCGTGCCAAAGGGTACTAATGTTACATTGTTAAATGAAATGTTTCCAACTCCAGGATTAATACAACATTCTTGACTGCTAACTAGGATGGTATTGGTTGCTGAGCATCCAAAATTATTTTGCGCGACAACTGTATAGACGACGTTGCCATTAATTGTTACAGTTGTGGTGTTACCAGGCAAATTTGATGGCAACCAATAATAAGTGGTTGCGCTTGCAGAAAAAGCTGTTAATGTTGAAGTTTGACCAACACAGCCAACTGCCGGACTAGCTGTTACATCAACAAATCCTGGATTCGGATTAACATTTATTACAAGCATTTTAAAACAACGACAAGTCTGAATTTCTTGACCATTACCAGCTAAAACTGTATTTAATGTTGTTAATGTGTATTGCCCTACTGGTAAGCCGTTGGGAACGCATCCATTAGGAAACTGTGTATAGCTAGTTGGACCCGCAGTAACTTGATTTACATTATAAACAAGGGGGCTAATTGTTGAAGTATTTACAAAACAAAATGGCTGGTTAGCACATAAAGGCAGTGGTGTTGGCGTTATGGCACAGGCAGTATTTACATAGTTTACTACTAATTGTGTACAGCCACAGCCAGCAAAATCAGCAGGTGTAAGAGAAGGGGTTATCGGTAATGCGCTACAACCGTATGTAGAAATGATGGTAAATTGCGTGGCGCCTACAACGGTACTAAGATTAATTTGAACTGTATTGCTTGATCCTGAATTAAGAGAATAAGTAGTATTAGCAACATTAGGAAAAACATAGAAAGTGTGATTTGTTGATAAAAGGTTTCCGAAACCCGGAAAGCCCTGACTTTGCGAATAACCGAAATACAAGTTTGGTTGACAAGTATTAATAGTGCATTGAGTAAGCAAAGTGTTACTTGGCGCAATATAAGTTGTATTATCTAACATACATCCGCCATTAAAATTATTATAATTGCCGGGAGGGGAGTTGGGTTCTTGCGTTGGTGGGTTGAGCCCCCAGTTAAAGCCACAGTATAAAGCCGTTTTAAGATACATCTCATAAGTTGTAGTTTGTGATGTATTTAATATACGGGTTAGTTTTATATAATATGTTTGGCCCATTGCTAACGAGTTTAACGGAACAACCAGTGTACTATCAGACGATCCCAAAACAACATCCGAACCGACCAGTACCGGACTTGTGCACGAACCTGAATATATATCTATCCTATTAATTTTATAGGAAGGGTCATTATTACTGTTTACAAGAGTAATTAAAGGATTAGTTGTTGTTGGTATCCAACTTACCCAACCAACTGTTGATGTATTCACTGTTAAGGTTGGATAATAGTTGAGTGTTAGATTTGTCGCTGTCGTACAACTGGAACCAGCCAATTGCCCTTTCATTCCCAAAAAACCTATCAAAGCCAAGAGGAAAAGAAAGATTTTTTGCGTGATTTTTTTTTGTTTCATGTATATTTATTTTTAGGGGTTTATTTTTTATTTAAAACTAATTTATAATTAAAGACAAAATGGTTATTGTTTTTAATTGGTTGCTCGTTATTGATATGTGGTAAAATATTTTTATTTAAATTTTCAAATTCCATTATCACATTAAATATCTTTTCTTGTTCAAAATCTTCTTCTTTATACCTTTCAAATATTTGATTCAAGTATAAAATATTTAGTTTCAATAAACATTTTTTTAACTCGTCGTTTAATTCTAAAGTCCCAATAGGTCGGTGCAGGTAATTTTGCCCGCCGTTTTTTCGGGCTAACTCAACAATGCTAAATAAGAAATTCAGTATGACCCATTGTTTAAATTTTTTTGTAATCCCATCTTAATTTTGCGTTAATTTTTTCTATCTTACTTCTTATCTAATCGGTAGTCATAGATCACAATGAATTTTGTAAATGCTAAGGCGGTTTTTGTTTCATAGGATAATTATTACTTGATTGATAGTCTTTTTAAAGTGATTTCAAACGCCACAATGTAATTAAACGTTGGTGTTTTATAAAAATCTTCTTCGTTATAGTTTTCAAAAATATCATAAACCGTTTTTATTTTTAATAATTTCAATTTGTTTTTTAATTCGTATGATAAGGACAGGTAATCTAAGGGCAGATGTAGAAAAAAGTTATTAAAGCTGTTATTTCTAATAAGTTTTAGTATGCGAAATACAAAATTTGTTATTACCCATTCTTTAAATTTTTGGTAATCCCATATTAATTTTGAAACAATTGTTTGAATTTGTTTTTTTTGTTTAAAGGAACGGAGTAGTGAAAGAAAATTAATTTTAAAATTAATATTTATATAAGTATCAATAACTCTAAGGTCTTCAGGGCTTAATGAACAATTTTCATTTTTTGACCACTCGACTAGGAACGGTTCATAAGCGTGTATATTGTATTGTAATTGCACTATTACTTTTTTTAGTTTCATTTTTTCAAATTACCCCAAAAAAAGGGGGTGTACTAACTTTACTACCCACCTACCAGCCGCGAAGCTGTACAATGAACAGCAAGAAGCACACCCTTTCGGGCGCTTTTCTCACTGATTGTCATTGTAATTATAGTACTTCGCGGATTGTAGGCGACAAACAATTTTAAAAACGCATTATATCTTTTTAATCCTTTTTTATCTTTTCATATAGATTATTTAGTACAGCTAAATTAAAAAATTAATCGGTAAATAAATAAGATTTTAATACACGCTAGATTAGGAAGAATTTACGACCCTACATATAGGTAATATTACCTATTTTAGAGTAGGTAATATTACCTATATGAAATTGTTAAAAAAGGGTTATACTGTTTAAAACCAACATTTTAAAATTGCAAAGTAAATTTGAGATCAAAATGTTAAAAACGTCAGAAAACGAAATTATAATTTATTTCAAAAGGCTAATCAATGTTTTTGCGACCATTGTATCACGAAGATTTTTAGCAATAATAATTCCATTATTATCAATTAAAAAATTCGTGGGCAGAAATTGTATGTTATACAAATACGATGCAGTCGTATTCCAATCACCACTATCTAAAACATTACATTTCCAATTATAATTATTTTGCTTCATGCAATTAAGCCAAGCGTTTTTATTACTATCCCTCGACACACCATAAATCTCAAAGCCTTTGCAAGTTTTAAATAGTGTATCCTTAAAATTAGCATAAACATTTTTAAGGTTTAAATTTTCATGCCTGCATTGAGCGCACCAACTGGCCCAAAAATCAATTAAAACAATTTTGTTGCGTAAAGAAGAGAGCGGGATAATAATATTATTTGAATCTTTTAAATTTAAATCAGGGGCGATGTTGCCAATTTCTAAACCAATAACAGGAATGGGCGTTACTGGGGCATTTGTAACAACAATTTGGGCAGGAGCCTGCTCAATTTCACCAGTCTTTTTTTGACAAGAAAATAAACCTAACAAAACAATGATTATTATTGATGTTTTCATATTCCTATCTCATTTTAGCTTAACAAAGCTAATAAAATAGTTGGAGGTTGCAATAAACTAAACCGATTTTAAAACTTCCAAAAATCCAATTACTCAAAAAACCCTACCACTTATAAACTTAATTAAAACAGCACAATAAGATCAAAAGCCCTGTAACCTAATAAAATCAATACTTTCAGAGCATTTAAAAATAAAATAAAAAAACCATTGTGTCAAAATGTGTAAACGCCATGTAACTATAATTCCGTTCAACACGTTATACATATCAGAAAGCAGCCACTAGCAAGGCCAGAGCAGACAAAAAAAAGAAAATAAAACAACCAACCAAAAACAGAGCAGATGCGTATAGCTTTACGAAAGGTAAAACAATTATATGTCAGAGCAAGTAGATGAAAATACACAGGTGCGAAAAATTTGTGTATCACGTTACAACCTCAAACAATTGGCGGCAATTTATAAAGTTTCAAAGTACTTAATGAGAAAAGCAATGAAACCTTTTAAATCGCAAATAGGCGAACCAGACGGTTACGATTACGTTCCAAAACAAGTAAGGCTTGTTTTCAGGCTAATCCCACTCCCTTCAAACGTTCGTATCGTCAGCAGGTTTTAGGTTTAAAGTTGGCAGTTTATTTTATTAAAGCGTGAATCCTCAAAACGCTTTGTAAACTGCCAGCTTTTTTAAAAATGCAATTCCCTCTTGCATTAAATTGTTTTTTGAATGCGCATTATCCCTCATGCCTCCATTCGGCACACACCCCCAATAAAAAAGTAAATCCATAAGTATCTGTCATAGACATTTCCTATAAGGATAGAACAAAGCACACCAATAAAAAAACACAAACACCAAAACGCATGGCATTTCGCTATGACGTTACGGAGATCTTTTATCAAAAAAAATTCAGCTATGTAAGGCTTTAAAACCCTCATGGCATTGGAGAAGTATTTTAAAAATTTTAAAAAATAGAAATTATGAAACTATTTAATGTTCAATCAGACAGCCTGTCGAGCTTGTTTTTATACAGTACGATAATGTTCGCAAACATAGACTACAAAGGCATTGTAGACTATTTACTAAAAGCGGTATTAGGTGGTATTGTTTGGTTCGGCTTTAAACTTTTGCAGGATTATTACTCTGTAAAAGTGAGATCATATTGAGAAAGGCGACAACTTTAGTTTATCCCGTGATGACAGTACCGACCCAAAACCTAATCCCGCCACTATTAAAAAAAGCACGTTGCACGGTTTAATGGAAAAACTGTTATTCAAAATACTTTGGAAAACCCCTAACAAACACAGCGATTATTATACCCGCCTTTTAAAAGCGGCAACACGCCCGTACTTTTTACAACGTAACGAAATTTTCGCCCGTGCTTTTGAAGTATATGTACACTACAAACTCGAAAAGAAAAAATACAAGAATATCTTTCTCAACAAAGTTAAATACAGCCCTAAGTTTTATTTGACCCTTGCTGAAATGAAAAAGGCGGAAAAAGAATTTGACACGCTTATTAATGTGCTGAAGAAACATTTATAACGGCTACCAGCCGAAGGATTAATATTATTTATAAAACTGGAAATTATGGAGACCAAGATAATCAATTGCCATACACATATCTTTAACAGAAAGGTTGTACCTGAAAATTTTTTGCCCCGATGGATGACCCCATTAAGTAAACTATTAGAAAGTAAAAAAACCGCCACGGTTTTTTTTAATCTATTCAGTAAAATAGGCAAGCACGATTTAGCTTTACTAATAAAAAAGTTTCACGCTTTTTTAACCATAGGGGATTTAAAGAGCCAGTTAGAAATTTTTAAATACCTGCAAAATTTCTATCCCACCGGTACACGCTTTTGTGTTTTACCTATGGACATGGAATATATGCAGGCAGGCAAAGTAAAACAATCTTTCATTCAGCAACTCGAAGAATTGGCAGCGATCAAACAAGACCCAGCCTATAAAGACCTTATCGACCCGTTCATATTTGTTCACCCACAGCGTAAAGATATTTTTGATATTGTACAAAAGTATATTGAAGAAAAAAACTTTGCAGGCTTAAAACTTTATCCCCCTTTAGGTTACTATCCTTTTGATGAACGCTTAAATGAGATTTACGCTTATGCTCAAAAGCACCAATTACCAATCACAACCCATTGCGCAAGGGGCGGCGTATTTTACAAAGGCGAAATTACCGATGCCATGAAAGTACACCCAAAAACAGGCGAACATATCAAAGAACAAAAAAATAAATTCTTTACAGATATTTACACCGACCCTGATAATTACCGTTACGTATTAGAGCAGTTCCCAAACCTTAAAATCAACCTCGCACACTTTGGCGGTTACGATGAATGGAACAAATATTTAGGCAATACGATGGAGGAGGGCCAGATAACCTGGTATGATAAAATCTGCTCTCTCATTAGGCAATACACTAACGTTTATACCGATGTAAGCTATACGATGTTTAATGCGGATCTCTTTAATCTTTTAAAGCTCACCTTACAGGATAGCACTCTAAACAATAAGATTTTATACGGCTCTGATTTTTATATGGTAGAACAGGAAATAAGCGAACGGCAATTCTTAACGAATATCCGGGCATATATCGGGGAAAGTGATTTTAGACAAATAGCAGAAATTAATCCAAAGTTATTCTTAAATTTGTAATTCAATCTTAACAATTGCAACTTTCTTAAAGTTGAAGATGCCCGAACAGTCAAATGTTCGGGCTTTTTTGTTATATTATCAACATAAACCTTAAATTTTGTAACAAAAACTTAACGTTTAGTAAACATAATAATCGTAAAGTTTCTTATTTTTGTTACACAATATTTTTTTATGGAATTAGAGGAAGTTGCGCAACAAATTGAAGGGGTCTATCTTCCTTCAATGGAAGCAGCAAAGGTAAAATTAACCTGTGGTACTATTTTGCATGGTACCTTTGAATCTTTTAATGATTATGTAGAGTTAAGAAAGGACTATAAATTCCGGTTTGTGTTGGTTGAGAATAGCGTTGACTTCAATCTTACATTTATACAGGATAACATACTAGACAGCCAATACAGCATAATCATTGATAGCAGACAGATAGAGCAAATTGAAAACCTATCTATAAAGAAAAGTTAAAAAGTGGTAAACAACAATCCTCGCATATAATGTTGACTGAATAAACAATAATTTTGACCTATGAATCCAATTGAAAATATAGAAGAAGAGATAAACAGACTGCAAAACGAATTGCAGGATCCTAATTTATCCGAATTACGAAAATATTATTTATCACAAAAGCTTCAAACCTTAGAGGAATTTGTGCAGGGTACAAAAGTAGCTTTCTAAATTACGGCACGTTTTACTGTTTCTTAATAATACCTTCCTTACCAAACTATCATCTATTTTAGATGGAACCATATTTGCTATATAGTTATAACTAGTGATAGATGGATATTGAAACTCATACGGAAAAAGAAATAATCACAAACGAAATTTCTGCTTTTTACAAAATACTTGACTCCGAATACAAGAATTTGATAAAAGGTGAGAAAATGTATTTGATTAAGAGCATGGAAAGACGTTATGTAGAATTAAATAACTATACCCTTTTCTGTGTGTTAAATCAGGAAGTGAGGACAAAAGATAAATGCATTTTAAATATGGGCATCTATCACCGTACCTTTGATGAAAAAGGAAATCCACTCACGACCTTGCGAATGCCTACGGCATACATAACATTAGAAGATCATCGCTTAAATTTTCATAAGTATGAACTTTGTATTAAAGAAGATATCGCATTATGGATTGAATTAGATAATATTTCAGCCGAAAAAACAAGTCAACAGATCGTAAGAGAGTGGATAACCCTGCTCATAAGTTTAGCGGCCTAATATTTATCAATCAAATTTCTTTAATAATACTGTCCTTTTATGGTCAGCCTATTTTTTTAATAAATAGAAAAAATGTCTTTTAATAAATCAACCCTCCATATTGTGTAAACATTAATGCTTTAATTGGGGATTTATATACGCTTTTAAACGTAGTCGGATTCCCCTATATTACATAATTCTTTGAAAGTCTGTAAAATTAGCTCAGAATCATTGCAAAAATTTTACATTGTTAAACTTTTGGAGATGATTATCTCCAATTAGTTAACACGTCTTTTGATTATGGTACTTAGGAATTCGATTGAACAGACACTATATAAATTGAAATGGGAATTGAATATTCAAAGAACGAGTTATTTAAAAAAAACTTATTTATTAGAAAAAATTAAAATCCTAGAAGCCTTCATGCGAAAAAATAAACATTTGAATAATTAGTTTACATTCCATTCAAATATATTTTGAATATTCACCCAACTGTTAAACAGTTGGGTTTTTTTTGTGAAAAAAGAGAAGTAAAATTTTATCAATAAATACAATAGTGTATATTAATGAATGTCTTGGCCATTTTAGCTTCGTTATTTGCCCAATAAGCCTGAAAGTAAGGTGCAAAAAATACAATGTTACTGAAAGTACGGTGCTTTTTTTTGATTGTTATTGAATATAAGGTGCAAACTGTATAATGTAAGATACATATAACTGAAATGTTACTGAAAGTAAGCTACAAGTAACTGAATGTTACTGAAAGTAAGGTGCAAGTAAGCAGAATATACACGATATAGTGGCTATTTGGGATTTTTTAGCTAGTAAAACCTTTTGTGTAGCCCGTGAAACCTTAAAAAAGAGGCTTACGTATAACTAATTAACTACATTATTGTATAATTAGTAAATAAACTGTATATTTGATTATGAAAATAGCGCCAAATATAAAAATTGACGGTTCGGCAAACCTACCCGTTAACATAAACGAATTTTTCGGTAAAGAAACTATTGAAAAATTTGCGGAGCTGTTTGAGCAATTGCAGTTACCAATACTTTTAGGAACTCAAATGCAGATTAATTTTAGGAACTTGCATAATTGGGTATCTGTATTAGATAAAGCCGAAACTGCCAGTCGCAAAAAATATACGTTTGCTGAATACATTTGGTATAAAATAGTAGAACAATTAAGAGAGGCAGGATTAAGTTTGCCCATTATCTCAAAATTTAAACTGGGGTTTTTAGCACCGATAAAAATTAAAGGATTAATTACAAAAGCACAACAAGCGAAAAATTATATTGACGATTTAAAATTGACCAAAGAACAAAAACAACAATTGGTGCAATTTTTAGCTTCGCCCGAATATAAAAATACAAGTGAAAATATAAGTTTTACGCTATTAGATGTTATAATAGTTGAAGCCATCACAAAAAAACTGCCTTTGTCAATATCGGTATTTTTAAATGGAGATTATATGATACAGGATAAAAGTAAAGAGCATTTATATACAGAACAAGACAAAAACAAATTGCTGTTTGAAACATACGTAACTATTTCTGTTACTTCAATTTTAAATAACTTTATGCGTTCCGATTTATCGGGCTTTGTAGTTCCAAAATTAGGTTTATTGTCCTATGCAGAAAATAAATTGTTTGAAGTGGTGCATAGTGGGCAATATGAAAGTATATTAATAAACTTTAAAGACAAAAAAATAAAATCATTGGAGTTAAAAAAGTCCGAAGATATAAAACAAAGAATGATTGATATTTTAAATAAAGATGAGTTTGGAGAAATAGTTGTAAAAAAACACAAAGGTGTGGTAACAAAAATTGAGAACACATTAAAAATAACTTTATAAGAGTATATGAAAACAAAAGCGGTTTTATATTTACGGTGTGCGGTTTTGGAAAATAAACCAAACAATGCAATTTTGATGCAGGAAAAAACGTTAGAAGATTTTTGCAGGAAAGAGAATTTTGAAATAGTTAATCGGTTTGCTGATATATGTAGCGGTTCACATTTTAGACGTAAAGAATGGCAAAACCTTTTAAAATATGTTGAATTAAATAAGAGTATTGATGTGATTTTAATAACTCACTTTGATAGATATTCCCGTAATATTTCAGAAGGGATAAAAATGACAAAGATACTTCAAGCTTTAGGTGTTACATTATATGCAACGGAGCAAAATTTTGAAGTGACAGCAAAGCAGGATATTAATTAAAAAATAAACTCTAAAATAAGCGACATGAAAATACGAGCCATTTTATATACAAGGGTAGCAACTAAAGAACTGGATAAGCAGGATAGTAATAATACGGACTACCAAACCAAACGTTTAATAAATTATTGCGAAAAAACCGATATAGAAGTTATTAAGGTCTTTAATGAGTATGCGAGCGGTGCAAATTTTGAGAACCGCCCACAATGGCAGGAATGTTTAGAGTTTATTAATGACAGCAATAAAATAGATGTACAAATTATTTTATTTACCCGTTGGGATATATTTTGTGATACCGAAAGTGAAATAGAAAAAATGGCTAAGGTATTGGCAGGATATAAAATTGAAACAACCGCCATCGAACAACCCTTTAAATTTTATTTAGAAACGCCGCCCGTAAAAAAAGGCAAAGGCAAAAATGACAGTATAGAGTAAAATATTAATTAATATACATACAGGTAAAATGTTTGGCTACAAAAACCCTGTAAAAACTACGTTCTTTTAAATGTTGCACAAAAGGTGTAAAAAATGGGTTATATGTTTGGCTACATACCGTTTTATTACGCCCATGCAGGGTGAGCATTCCAAACACTTGTAACAACCTTTACAAAAGGACTTACAGGATAGTGTATGTAACCATGAAACCAATTAAACAGGGTAAAAATTCGCAAGAAAACGAATTGACCCCCGAAACATTAAAACAATACGAAGGCTTTGAAAATATAACAGAAGCCCAAGCGACAAAACAAATTGATACAATTAAAAGACTGGCAAAAATTCTTTACTATTCTTATATGTATGAATTAGAAAAACAAAAAGCAGAAAATAACTTTAATACCGAACCGTTATGAAAACAGACCTTGAAATATTTACGCCCTTCGCTAAAAAAAGCAAGTACGCAGACCGCATAGAAGGAAAAAATTGTATTATCTATACCCGTGTATCTACAAAGGAGCAGGAATTGGGATATAGTTTAGAAACCCAAAAGCGTGAAATAGAAAATACAAGCCAAAAAAACGGCTTTAATGTATTGGCGGTATTTGGCGGGGTGTTTGAAAGTGCTAAGACAGTTGAGTTAAAAGAATTTAACCGTATGCTAAAATTTGCACGTAGCAGCAAAGAAAAAGTTTCCTATATATTAGTATATAGCGTTGACCGTTTTTCGAGGTCGGGGGCAAATGCCATTTATATAGCTAACGAATTAAGAAAAGAAAACATTGTAATTTTTGCCGTTACCCAGCCCTCCGATACATTTACCCCAACAGGTAAAATGCAACAAAATATGCAATTTATATTTTCGGAGTATGATAATGACCTAAGAAGGGAAAAATGTTGTGCCGGAATGAAAGAAATGCTTTTAAATGGTTACTGGCCAAGCAAAGCCCCGATAGGTTATGACCAGATCACTAGAAAGAAGCGTGAAAACTTGGCAATGGAGCAACGCCAAAAAATTACTGTGAATGATACAGGCAAATTAATCCGTAAAGCGTTTTATTGGAAAGCAACAGACCGCCTTACCAATGTGGAAATTATACAGAAGTTAAAAAATGCAGGATTAAATATGTGGAAGCAAAAATTAGCTGAAATTTTAGCAAATCCGTTTTATTGTGGCATTATGAGCCACAATCTTTTAAATGGCGAAGTAATAGAGGGTAAACACGAAAAATTGATTTCTAGGGAGATTTTTTTAAAAGCGAATGAAATAAAGCCACGAAATAGCACTTGGAAACATAATACGGACTTCTCAAAGATTCCCTTAAAGAATTTTCTTAAATGTGAGGACTGCGGGAGTTCATTTGTGGGCTATATGGTAAAGAAAAAAGGGCTTTGGTACTATAAATGCAATAAGTTAGGCTGTAAATGCAATAGGAGCGCAAAAAGTCTAAATGAACTCTTTATTAATAAGTTAAAAGAGTATTCTGTTGAGGCAAAATACATAAGCCCCGTAAAAGATGAATTTATCAAATATTTTAACGAAACAGCCCAAGAGGGTGCAAATCACCTAGTCCTATTAACAAGTCGTTTAAATGACCTTAATGGCAAAATTGAGGGCATACAGGAACGTTTTGTTACTGGCGAAATTGACAAAGAACTTTACCAAAAGTTTATCGGTAAATTTAAAAAGGATAGGTTAGATATTAGTACTGAAATGGACACCCTAACGTTTGAAAACTCGAACCGTGAAAAAAGGCTTGAAAAATACTGCCAAATAGTTGAAAAACTCCCGTCAATATGGGATTACAACGGATATAAAGGTAAATTAGAACTGCAAGAGTTAATGTTTCCGCAGGGAATACTTTATAATCGTGAAAATAACGAATATCGAACCCCCGAAATAAATGAAGTTTTTGCAAAAATTGCAGCAATAGCAGAGGATTTAGCCGCAAAGAAAAAAGGGGACTTTGGTCTTTATAACCAAAAGTCCCCTTGTGTACCCGGGACGGGACTTGAACCCGTACATCCGTGAAGATACAGGATTTTAAGTCCTGCGTGTCTACCAATTCCACCACCCAGGCATTTCCCTTTCGGGAGGTGATTAAAAAAAGAGCTTTTCAGCTCTTTTTGAGCGAAAGACGGGTCTCGAACCCGCGACCTTAACCTTGGCAAGGTTACGCTCTACCAACTGAGCTACTTTCGCTTTTTCCCTCATTTTACATTAGGGAGTGCAAATGTACAGATAATTTCTATTTCGCAAAACTTTTTTGAGCAATTTTTAGAATAAAATAAATTACCGGATGTTAGAGAAAAATACTCCTCAGCAAAAGTTAGACCTGATTTTAAAATAAACCTTCCGTTACCTTTTGGGCGCCCGAGCGGGCTTTCGCAACTCGCTCTTTTTATTTACCCTTCGGGATAAACAAAAAGGAGCTCAAACAAATTGCTCAATCCCTGGCGCAGCATCCATTAATTAGCGCTAGGGATGCGCAAGGTTTAGCTCGGGCGAATTTTCTTTCGCCCAGCCGAAGCGATAGCGAAGCCTGTAGCAGCCCGTTAAAGCGCCCAAAAATAATTTTTTGAATTTAGTAAGGTAATGAAGGGTTTGAAATTTTACCCCCCAACCAATTTTTTAATCTCATTCAATTTTAAGAGTGCCTCAACAGGAGTTAGTGTATTAATATCCGTTCTTAAAATATCTTCTTTTATTTGTTGCAATAAAGGATCATTTAATTGAAAGAAACTTAATTGCATTTCGCTCGAATTTTTTGGATTAGGTTTTTCAATACCATTCATTACTAATTCTTCAGTATCTGCAAATTCAAACTCGTGCTCTTTTTCTAATTTTTTAAGGATCTCATTTGCCCTGTCTACAACAAATTTGGGCATGCCGGCCATGCGTGCCACGTGTATACCAAAACTATGTTCGCTGCCACCTTCGGCTAATTTTCTTAAAAAGATTATTTTGTTCCCGCTTTCTTTTACCGAAACATTGTAATTTTTTATGCGCGGAAAAAATGTACACATATCATTTAACTCATGATAGTGTGTGGCAAATAATGTTTTGGCGCGGTTCTTTGGTTGGTTGTGAATATATTCTGCAATGCTCCAGGCAATAGATATACCATCGTATGTAGAGGTTCCTCTTCCGATCTCATCCAGTAAAATTAAACTTCTGTCACTTAAATTATTTAAGATACTTGCCGTTTCATTCATCTCTACCATAAAGGTAGATTCGCCGGAGCTTATATTATCTGTTGCACCAACACGTGTAAATATTTTATCAACTATGCCCAGCGTAGCTTTATCAGCAGGCACAAAACTTCCTATCTGTGCCAATAAAACAATAACAGCGGTTTGCCTTAATAGCGCTGATTTACCGCTCATATTAGGCCCGGTTATCATCATGATCTGGCAGTTATCATTATCTAAAAAAACAGTATTGCTCACATACTCAACACCAACAGGCAACTGTTTTTCTATTACCGGATGCCTGCCTTCGGTAATATCTATCACAAAATCATTTGTAATTTCAGGCTTATTATAATTATTTTCTGCAGCTAAGGTAGCAAAGCCACAAAGCACATCCAGCTTGGCAAGCAGCGATGCGTTTAATTGTATTGGCAATAAATAATCGCCAATGTCACGCACCAATGCATCAAATAATTGTTGCTCTAATGCCATGATCTTATCTTCGGCGCCTAATATTTTTTCTTCGTAAATTTTTAATTCAGGTGTAATATAACGTTCTGCAGTTGTTAGCGTTTGTTTACGGATCCAATCCTGCGGTACTTTATCTTTATGTACGTGTGTAACTTCTAAATAATAACCATAAACATTATTATAAGCCACTTTTAACGATGTAATGCCGGTTTTTTCTACTTCACGTTGTTGTATCTGCAATAAATAATCTTTACCGCTAAATGAAATGCTTCTTAATTCATCTAAGTCTGCATTAACACCTTTGTTAATGGCATTGCCTTTTAAAATATTTACGGGTGCATCTTCATTTAACTCGTTTTGTAAACGATCGATCATTAGCAAGCAAGGATTTAACTGATCGGCAATTTTTTGAAGTGTAGGATTTTTTGAGGAAGCAATTTTTAATTTGATCTCGCTAATGATCAATAACGATTTTTTTAAATGCACTAATTCCCTGGGATTAACGCGCAATGCAGCCACTTTAGAAATTAAACGCTCCAGATCACCAACTTCTTTTAAAAGCGCAGCTACTTCATAACGGTTCTCAATGTTGGTTACAAAATAATCAACGGCCTCTTGTCTTTCTTTTATCGCATCTACATTTTTTAAAGGGAGTGCCAACCAGCGTTTTAATAAACGCGAGCCCATTGGGCTAACCGTTTTATCAATAACATCAATTAAGCTTTTTCCATTTTCGTTATTAGAACCATATAATTCTAAATTGCGAATAGTGAATTTATCCAACCAAACATATTGATCTTCATCAATACGACTGATCTTATTAATGTGTTTTAATTTATCGTGTTTTGTCTCACCTAAATAATGTAATATGGCACCACAGGCATTAATAGCAAGACTTAAGCTTTCAATACCAAAACCTTTTAATGAGTTGGTCTCAAAATGTTTAGTTAGGCTTTCATAACCAAAATCGTAAGTAAAAGCCCAATCATCCAATCCAAAAGAATAAAAACGATCGCCTAAAAGATCATTTAATTGATTGCGTTTATTTTTTTCGTAAAGTAATTCGTTAGGCTTAAAATTCTGAATTAATTTTTCAAGATAGGTAATAGAACCCTGTGCCACTAAAAATTCGCCGGTCGATACATCACACAACGCAAGGCCGCCCTGGTCTTTATCAAAATGAATAGAGGCAAGGAAATTATTTTGCTGGTGATTTAAGATCTTATCATTAAAGCAAACGCCCGGTGTTACCAATTCGGTAATACCACGTTTTACAATTCCTTTAACTGTTTTTGGATCTTCTAACTGATCGCAGATTGCCACACGGTAACCCGCACGCACTAATTTGGGTAAATATGAATCTACTGAGTGATGCGGAAAACCGGCGAGCTCAATAAACTGTGCCTGTCCGTTAGCACGTTTGGTTAAAGTAATACCTAAAATTTTTGATGCTTTAACAGCGTCTTCTCCAAATGTTTCGTAAAAGTCGCCCACTCTGAATAATAAAATAGCATCAGGGTATTTAGCCTTGATGGTGTTATATTGTTTCATTAATGGGGTTTCTTTATCTTCTGTTTTTGCCATAGCGGGACATCTAAGATACAATATCCATAAGCTATTTGCGGGCTTTACTTTTTAACAGAAGAAGAGAAATTGTTAATAGAAAATCGCAAAATATTATTTATTGTTTCATTTGGGCGTTGCCTCCGGCCCGGGCTTCTACGGGGTCCGCTTCGCTCCCGTGCTCCACTCCGTTACGCACCAAGCCCTTCGCATCCCTAACGCAAGTTTCCGAAATCTATGTACGCTTATGCGTGAGGGATATGAAGGGTTTAGCTCTTTTGCCTGTTAAGGCAAAAAGCCGTAGCGCAGCGGAGCCCGGAATAGCCCGACCGCGAGTGAGGCTTTACAGGTTTTTGGAGGCCGAACCTCGCGGGCACGCCCCAAATAAAAAGTTTTAAATAAAAAAAACCCAAACATTAACGTTTGGGTTTTTTATAGTATTTGAAACGGATTGTTTTAAAGCGCCTGAGAAAATCCTTCGCGGATCTTATCTGCTTTGTATAAACCACCGTATAATTTATCTTTTATTTTACTGAAAGATTCGATCGTATATTTTACATCTTCCATAGTGTGTATAGCTGTTGGAATTAAACGTAAAATGATCATACCTTTTGGAATTACCGGGTAAACAACCATTGAACAGAAGATACCGAAATTCTCACGAAGATCAATTACCATGTTCGTAGCTTCAGGAATTGAACCATTCATGTAAACAGGCGTAACCATTGTGTTTGTATCACCAATATTAAATCCTGCATCCACTAAACCTTTTTGAAGGCTGTTAGCAATATCCCATAACTTAGTTCTGTATTCAGGGTGTTTATTTAATAATTCTAAACGTTTTAATAAACCAACGACCAAAGGCATTGGTAACGATTTCGCGAAAATTTGCGAACGCATGTTGTAACGTAAAAAAGTAATGATCTCTTTTGATGAAGAAATAAATCCACCAATTAAAGCAAATGATTTTGCAAACGTTCCGAAATAAATATCCACACCATCCTGGCAATTTTGTGCTTCGCCGGTACCACCGCCTTTTGCACCCATTGTACCAACACCATGCGCATCATCTACAAATAAACGGAAGTTATATTTTTTCTTAAGCTCAACGATCTCTTTTAATTTTCCCTGGTCACCACGCATACCAAAAACACCTTCGGTAATAACAAGAATAGCGCCTTTATTGCCACCATCTTCAATTAATTTTTTTGCGCGCTCTAATTGTTTTTCGCAATCTGCAATATCGTTATGTTTAAAAACGTAACGCTTGCCCATGTGTAAACGTACACCATCTAAAATACAAGCATGACTTTCTGCATCGTAAACAATAACATCATGACGGTCAACAACAGCATCAATAGCCGAAACCATTGCCTGGTAACCGAAATTACAAAGTATTGTATCTTCTTTTTGAACTAATGCGGATAAACCTCTTTCTAATTCTTCATGGTAATCTGAGTTTCCACTCATCATACGCGCACCCATTGGGGCCGCTAAACCAAATTGTGTGGCGCCATCAATATCTGCTTGTCTTACTTCAGGGTGATTTGCTAAACCTAAATAATTGTTCAAGCTCCAGTTCAATAATTTTTTTCCGCGAAAATCCATGTGCGGGTTAATATCGCCGGTTAATTTTGGAAATGTAAAATAACCATGTGATTCTTTAGCGTGTTCGCCAATAGGACCTAAATTCGCTTTAATCTTTTCGAAAATATCTTTCATTCTGCTTGTTTTTATTGAATTGTAAAGTTATAATTTTTTTAGCTCATTTTTAATTGAATTTTCAATATCAGCTAACATGTTGTCGTAGTTGGACTTAACGAAGCTTTTACCTGTTACTTTTTCGTATAATTCTATATAACGGCTGCTAATTTCAGTAAGCCATTCGTCGCTCATAGCCGGTATAGTTTGGCCTTCCTTACCCTGAAAACCGTTCTCAATTAACCATCTTCTTACAAATTCTTTACTTAATTGTTTTTGTTCTTCACCTTTTTTCTGGCGATCATCATAACCTTCCAAATAAAAATAACGGGAAGAGTCAGGCGTATGAATTTCATCCATTAAATAAATCTCGCCATTATATAAACCAAATTCATATTTCGTATCAACCAGTATCAATCCCATTTTATTGGCAATTTCTTGTCCACGGTTATATAAAGCAAGTGTGTATTTTTCTAATTGCTCGTAATGTTCTTTGCTAACGATACCCTGCTTAATTATTTCTTCACGACTAATATCTTCGTCATGCCCTTCACTTGCCTTGGTAGTAGGGGTAATGATGGGTTGAGGTAATTTATCATTCTCTTTTAAGCCTTCCGCTAAAGTAACACCACATAAAGTTCTTAAACCACTTGCATAGGTTCTTGCGGCATGCCCGGCTAAATAACCACGCACTACCATTTCTACTTTAAAAGGCTGGCACATACGGCCAATACTCACGTGCGAGTGAGGTGATGATAATAACCAATTAGGAAGAATATCTTTTGTTGCATCTAAAAAATGTGCAGCAATTTGATTTAATACCTGGCCTTTGTAAGGGATGCCTCTAGGCAACACCACATCAAAAGCACTGATACGATCGCTGGCGATCATTACTAAAATAGAATTATTGATAGTATATACATCGCGTACTTTGCCTTTGTAGTAAGCGGTTTGGCCTTCGAAGTTAAAATTGGTAACATCTAATGTTTTTATATTCATTGTTTCTTGTTTCACGTTTTGTTATTATTTTTGTTTTGCTGCCGACTTAAAACTGCCGACTTCATTATATTCTTGTTTTAAATCGTCCACGTAACCAGACCTTCTTTAGTAAATTTAAAAGATTGTACTTTGCCTCCCATTGTTTCTAATGCTTTTGAAACTTTTACTTTTGTAACACCCGGACATAAAAAGAACATAAAGCCGCCGCCACCCGCGCCACTTATCTTTCCACCGGTTGCACCGTTTTTTAAAGCGGTTTCGTAAATGCTGTCAATTAAAGGATTGCTGATGGATTGCGCCATTGCTTTTTTATTCTTCCAGCCAAAATTTAAAATTTCACCAATGTTATTTATTTCTCCACGCAATAAACTATCTTTCATTTGATGCGCCTGCTCTTTTAAATTGTGCATGGCGTCAACTGATTTTTCGTTTTTATCTTTTACATTTTGCACTTGTTCGTTAATGATCGTGGCAGATAAACGTTGTGTAGCTGTAAAATATAAAAGCAAATTAAATTCTAATTCGTTTACGATCTTATCTTTTAAATGTAATGGGTTGACAATAACCCGATCATTACTTAAAAACTCCATGTAATTTATTCCGCCAAAAGTAGCAGCGTATTGATCTTGTCTACCGCCACTCATTTTAAGATCTACACGTTCAATTTCGTAAGCGAGATGAGCAATATCATACTTGCCTAATGGTAATTTTAACCATTCCATAAAAGCACCTATCAATGAAACTACAATGGTAGAAGAGGTACCAAGGCCTGAGCCTTGAGGTGCTTCAATGTAGGATGTTAAACGAAAAGATAACGCGTCAAGATCAAATTGTTTGATCAACCGATTGTAAACACCAATAAATAATTCAAAGCCTTCAACTAATTCAAGTTCTTTTTTACTATCCAGAATAATGCAACGGTCTGTTCCATCATAACAAAATTCTATTTTACCATTTGTTAACGGTTCTAAAGAAGCGTAAGCGTAAAGATCAATAGTTGCATTTAAAATGGCACCACCGTAAAGGTCTGCGTAAGGACTTACATCCGTGCCACCACCGGCCAATCCAATTCTTAAAGGAGCTTTACTTCTAATTATCATTATTTCATGTTTATGAATTGAAGAGGTACTTCGTAATCTCCTCTTCTGCAAAGTGCTATAACTTCCTGAAGATCGTCAATTTTTTTTGCGCTCACGCGAATGATCTCATCCATTATTTGTGCAGTAACTTTTATTTTACTGTCCTTAATATCCTTCATTATTTTTTTGCAGGCTTCCTTTTCCAAACCCTGTCTAACCTTAATATCTTTTTTAATTAACGGTCCGCTTGGATAATATTCTTTACTTTCATCCAATCCTCTAGGATCGAGGCCTTGTTTGATCATGCGTGAATGGATTGCATCTAAAATAGCTTCTAAGCGCATATCATTTTCGGTGCTGATATTGATAAGCAGGTCTTTTTTATTCAGCTCAATAGTACTTTTACTATCTCTAAAATCCCAACGGTTTAGTATATCTTTTTTAGCTACATTTATAGAGTTATCGAGTAGTTGGGCATCTAATTTGCTGGCTATGTCAAACGAAGGCATAAGATTTAATTTGAGTCTCAAAATTAAGTATTTGCTTTTGAAATTAAAGAGATAAAAGGGTATTTTTTGAAAATTTATCAGCTATATTTTCTGTTTGTTAGCATCCTGTTTACGGCCTGTAACACGGGGCTTGAAGAAATGGGGCATAAGATCGCTAAACAGCAGGTGATTGTGAATGATACCTTTCAGCTGGGCCTTATTTTAAAAAGAAAAATAAACGTTGATACTTCGCATTTAGAAAAGGTTTTTAAAGAATTTGGTTTGATAGATATTGCTAGCCTTGACAGCACAATAAAAATAGATCTTAAATATGCAGATACCACTAATTTTTTAAGATTAAACATGTATGGCGGCCTGCGAAAAGCTTATATGCCTTGCGAAGTAGCGCTTAGATTATGTAACGCGCAATATTACTTAAAGCAAATAAACGCTAATTATTCATTAATTATTTTTGACGCAGCGCGCCCTTTTCAGATACAAAAATTAATGTGGGATAGTTTGGATATGCCGCCGGATATTAAGTTTGCTTATGTTTCGCCACCCTTTAATATTTCGCTGCATAATTATGGCTGTGCCATTGATCTTTCAATTATCGATCTGAAAGAAAATAAATTACTGGATATGGGAACGGGTTTTGATCATTTCGGAAAACTCTCGCAGCCGGTTTACGAAGCGTATTATTTAAACAAAGGCGAATTATCAAAACAAGCTTTGGATAACAGAAAATTGTTAAGAAAGGTTATGGGCATGGCACACTTTTTTCCTATTAACAGCGAGTGGTGGCATTTTAATTTTTGTAATAAGGAATTTGCTGCTGCTAATTATCAATTGATTAAGTAAATTTGTAAAACATCTCCAAAAAATTGCTTTTTTGGCGTTGAACTGAATTTTTTTAAAATGCTCATTTACCTTTTAGTAAACTCCGCTTTAAAAAAATCGTTCTCCTAAAAAAATCTAATTTTTAAAGAGATGTTTAACTGAAAATTATAGGAAAATGAATTTTGAACTAACATCCGAATTTCAACCAACCGGCGATCAGCCCGAAGCGATAAGACAATTAGTAGAAGGAATTAATTCTGATTCCAAACACCAGGTATTATTAGGGGTTACAGGTTCAGGCAAAACATTTACAGCTGCTAATGTTATACAACAGGTAAAAAAACCGACCTTGGTTTTATGCCATAATAAAACTTTAGCTGCACAATTATTTAGTGAGTTCAAACAATTTTTTCCAAATAACGCGGTAGAATATTTTGTAAGCTATTACGATTATTATCAACCGGAAGCTTTTTTACCAACTACAGGAACATATATTGAAAAAGACCTGGCAATAAATGCAGAGATAGAAAAATTGCGTTTAAGCACTACCTCAACATTATTATCCGGCAGAAGGGATATTATTGTGGTGAGTTCTGTAAGCTGTATCTATGGTATGGGTAATCCATCCGATTTTAAAAAAAATATTATTCCTATTCATGTTGGCCAATTAGTTTCGAGAAATAAATTATTATATCAATTTGTTGGTTCATTGTATTCGAGAACTACCGCTGATTTTAACCGCGGAACATTTAGAGTAAAAGGAGATACGGTTGATGTTAATTTGCCTTACGCAGATTATTGTGTGCGCATTGAATTTTTTGGCGATGAGATCGAAAGTATTGAAACCTTTGATCCTGCCAACAATCATGTGATCAATAAAATGGAATCGTTTAGTATTTATCCGGCAAACATATTTGTAACAGCGCCCGATACTTTGCAAAAAGCCATGGGTTTTATTCATGAAGACATGGTAAAACAAGTTGAATTTTTTAAGACGCAAGGCAAAACATTAGAAGCAAAACGTTTGGAAGAACGCGTGAATTTTGATTTGGAGATGATGCGCGAATTAGGTTATTGCAGCGGCATTGAAAATTATTCACGCTATTTTGATGGAC
>JACDED010000055.1:15768-28362 GCA_013816615.1 Bacteroidota bacterium | reverse complement strand
GCCTTTTACTTTTTTAAGTTGTCGTTCTAAATTTTTTTCTAATACCGTTCGGGTTAATTTTGATTTTCTTGCCATAATTGATACAAATATAACAAATATTTGTATATTATAGAACACTAATTAGTATTACCATTTCGGGAGAGCCACCACCATTAATTCTAAGATCAATAATAATTGTTTTTGTATTTGCTAAAAATTTTAAACTTGCAAGTGCTGCTTCTTTTGAACGTTTTGAGAGAGCGTGAAATCCGCTCAACTCTAAATAACCAATATTGCCATTTAATATTTCTGTTTTCTTAAAACCGTAATTGCGGGCAAGATCTCTTTGTTGTTGTTGTATCTCTCTTTGGTCTTCACCAACGGTATCTTGTTGACGTGCAAAAAAGTTTGGATTATATTCCAATCGCAAATGCCCATCTTTATTAATAGCTAAAAGATCTGTTGTTAAATGATCAGCAAACTGAACGGGATCCGTAACTTTATTATATTTTCCTTTTTTTAAATTGCTTTTTAAATTTTCACTTATTTTAAGTGCCGCATCCGCAAAAACATAATTGGCGGTAAGCAATTCGCAAACTGTATTTACAACTTGCGCACGTGCTGTTGTATTAAGTGTTGCCGTTGAAGTTTGAGAAAAAGAACGTACTGAAAAAATTATAAGAATAAAAAGATATAAAACCAGTTTCATCATGTTTTTAAAGATACATTTTTTTACCCTTTTGCGTAAGGGATGCGAAAGGTTTAGTTCTTTTGCCTGTTAAGGCAAAAAACCGGAGCGCTAGCGAAGCCTGTAGCAGCCCGACCGCGAGTGAGGCAAACAAAATATCTCAGAGCCGAACCTCGCGGATACGCCCAAAAACATGTTGTACCATTTTTGGCCAAAGTATAATTTTAATATTGCACCATATTCGGATCCGCAAACCGGCGATCCAGCAAAAATTCTTTATCGGTAAGGGTTAATAAAAAAGCATGTAACTCTTTTTTTTCCTCAGCAGTTAAAACGCCTATCTTTTTTAAGATCGTATCGGAATTCAGATCATGGCTTGCCGCATTTGAATAATGATCAATAACTTCTTTTAAATTTTTAAAACGGCCATCGTGCATGTATGGATAAGTTCTTTCTACATTTCTTAAACCAGGTACTTTAAAAGTGCGATAATCTTTTTCAATTTCTGTTAATCTACCCCGTCCAAAATCGTTTAATGAGGAGTCTAATTTTATCCCGTTATTCCGATAACTGTTATCTGTAAATAGAGGCTCCTTATGGCAGGTTTCGCATTTTGCCCTGAATAATGTTAAACCGTTTTTTTCTGTAATAGAAAAAGTATCCTGCTTGCGGATGTATTTATCATAACGTGAATTGGATGTGATCATTAGTCCTGTAAATTGCGCCAACGATTTTAAAACGCGTTCTGAATTAATAAGCGTATCCTTATAAGCTTTCTTAAACAATTTTACATAATTCGAATCGCGTTTTAATTTTAAAATAACATTTTCTAAAGTTTCATCCATTTCAATAGGGTTGGTAATTGGATGGATGGGCTGCACTTCTAAATTATTCACCCCGCCATCCCACATATAGCTGTCTTTCCAAATGAGGTTTTGTAATGCCGGAACATTGCGTGTGCCTATTTTGGCATAAATGCCATGGCTTAATTTATGATCAATGTGTGCGAATGCAGCAATGCGTTGGTGGCAACTACCGCAGCTTACTGTATTATCTTTTGAAAGAATATTGTCATAAAACAGTTTTCGGCCCAGTATAAAAATATCTGCTTTAAGCTTGTTTTTTTTAAATGTATAAATTGGTTTTGGAAAACCTTTGGGGATCTTAAGCTTTACATCTTTTGAAGTGATCTTAAAATAAGGGTTCTCTATAATAAAGCTATTGCCGATCAAAAAGACAATTATTAAAATAAATAAAGTATAAATTAATTTATATTTCATTTTTATATCAGTTCGAACATATTACTATAATTATCGGCAATAGTAGTAGCATTGCGATGATCGTTTACTGTTGGAATTTTTTCAAGATCAATTGTTGTTGGTGTTTTTAATATTTCAAGTACATTTACTTTAATATTTACTGTACGGCTTTTTTGACCAGGTTGCAAAGAAACTTTCCGGATGCAATTGCTTGGCTGTTTATAACCGCCAATGTGATACTCAAAAAAATTGCCGGGCGTTTTGCAGAAGGGTGACTTTCCTTCCAGCTTTAAAAAAATGTAACCGCTGTTCCAGGCCCAGAACATGCCATTTATAGGATCTAATGCTCCTGATTGTGCGCCGCTGCAATTATGCAGGCTATCAACCCCAATAATAAAATCCACAGAAATATAATTTTCTTCGGGTATGTTTTTTAAAACAATTTTTTTAGAATCTTCTTCGTCTTCATTAATTAAGAACGATTCATTTACAAAAACATCTTTTCCTGCCGCGTTTTTAAAATGTAAATTACTGATGTAATATTTAAATTTGCTTACAGTAAATGTTTGCCCTAATTCATTTTTATAGTTAACAGAATCGAGTTTTAAAATTTCATTTCCGGCATAATGATGAAATAAAATTGTAAACGGTTGATCGTTTCTCTCAGGCTTAGCCGAAAAAGACATGGCAACCCAAAGGATTGCCATATATAAAAAACTATGAATGATCTTTTTCACTCAACCAAATTAAACATTTTAATTTGACTTAATGATTTTTTGCGTTGTTTTTTGGTTATCCGATTCTAAGATTAAAAAATAAACACCGTTTGAAAGCTCAGTCATATCTATAGAGTAAGCAATACTTGGTTGTAGATAATCAATGGTTCTAACGGTTTTTCCTTTTGCATCAATTAATTTCCCTTTCACATTATTTTTACTCTCTACATCCATATAAATGAATAAATAATCCTGTGTAGGATTTGGCATTACGGTAAATTTGATGGGTAATTTTTGTAATTCATCAATGCCCGTAGTAGGATTATAAACTGTTGTTGGTTCGCTAATGGTAACATGGCTTCCGCCCGGACCTGTATTGCCGGCTTGCACAGTACCATAATACGTTGGCCCAAGTACAAAAGGATAAACAGGATAACCTGTTGCATCAATAGTTACAAAATAGGCGTAAGTACCTGCAGGATATTCCGGCGTTACACAAAAGCGACCGTTATGAAAATCAAGATCGCCCGAACCCGCAACGTAAATATAATCTTCTAACATATTGCCTAAAGGGTACGTTGCATTTACAGGCGGCCCTGCGTTACGTGTGGTTGCAATAGTTGCCGATGCAGCTGCAGAAGCGGTATTGGCGCCCAACAGAACAGATCCTGTAGAAGGAGCTAAAACAAAGCTCGGTATCATTCTTTTTATTGCTCCTGTTCCATTTGTATTTGTGTAAGCATAAGCACCGTAAACCGGAAAGCCATCAAATGCATAACCAATAATTGGCGAATGCACACTTGTTAAAGTTGAGTTATATAAACAGGCTGGATTAACGTGATTGTGATAAGCACCATTTGGAGCAGGATGCCCTAAACAATTATCAAAACTTACGCCTTCATATACTAAAGCATTGCGGTTAAAACCGTTTGTTGTTGAGCCATTTGTAAAAGCGCTGCCATTCCAGTATTGCCCATCTTTTGGATTAAAGATAGCTACACCGTTGCTCCACAAACCCATATTACCTAATGCGGTAAAAATTGGCGTTGATATATTTTGAACAGGGGCCAAAGTAAACTTGCATACAAAGTTTTGATTGGTAGGAATATTTGGATTAGATGCCCATGGCCCAATGTTATAACCCGGAATACAGGAAGCGCTCACATAAACCTGCGTGGCTGAGTATTGCACCGTTTGCACATTAGATGGTAAACTATTATAACCTGTTGCACTGGTTGTGTTAATGGCCCACGATGTAATAAGCGGACTCAATTGCGCACTGCCCAGTAATGTTGATGCGCAGAACAGGAGGGATAAATTTATCTTTTTCATATTTGTATTGATTTACTTATACAAGTATATAAAAATTTATTGCCGTTCAGTTTAGTTTTACCTCAATTTTAGCAACATCAACCGCATTTTTTTAATGAATGACCTTTTTAGAGACATAAAAATACGCAAGACCCTAAAAGCAATTAAAGTTCTGCTGTTTTTTTAAGGGCTTCGTTCATTAGTTTAAAACCTTCTGTAGTGCTTCCATCCAGCATTTTTGTAAAAAGCGGAATTAGGATCCCGGTAAATTTTTCGCTTTGTACAAACGTACAGGTTTTATTTCCATTATCGATTATTTCAAATTTATGTTCGCCTGTAAATATTCCTGGCATTAATAGATGGCCTACCCATTTAAATTCCTTGTTCCTATTAAATGTAAGTACTTTCGGTTTTACCGTCATAGCTTTTGCTCCCGGTGCTTTTAATGTAGCTGCAATTGTGTTGCCCCCGCTTACATTTCCGGTTAATGAAATAATAAAAGGATTCCATTTTGAATAAGAGTTGAAATCTGTTAAGATGCTCCAGATCTTTTCTGCTGAAGCGTTAATAACGATCTGTGTTTTAATTTCTTTTGCCATGATGTTTGTTTTAATAGTTTAATTATCTGAAACAAAGTTCCGGCATAAAAAGAAACTTACACTTGATTTATATCAAGAAATTTTTTTGGCCCTTATTCGGCTAAATGTTTCGGGGGTCATACCAAGCATAGAGGCAAGGTAATTTAATGGCACCTGGTTAAGCAGCTCACGGTTGGTCTCAAAAAGTTGATGGTAACGTTCTTCGGCAGTCATCGATAAATGACTAAAGATCCTGTCTTCTAAAATGGTAAAACATTTGGCAATAAATAATTTTTCAAGATGATGCCATTGCGGAATAATTTCTCCTAAATGAATATAATCTTTTTTATCGATGGTATAAAGATCAACATCTGTAATTGCCTGGATGGTCCAACGCGAAGCTGTTCCAGAAGTTAAACCCGAAAGATCGGTCACAAAATAGCCTTTACTCGAGATCCATTGTGTTATTTCTTTCTCATTTTTATTGGCGTAGATCCGTAATAAGCCGTTTTGTATAAAGCTTAATTTATCTACCGGCTTCCCGGCCTTTAAAAAGAATTCTCCTTTTTTTAAATGAGCAGGCTTAAATAATGTATTTATTTTTTCAATGTCTTTTTTCTCAACACCAAAATACGATTGTATGTATTGTTCAAGCTCTGTCATGTTAACGAGTAAAAAAATTAAGTCATAGGTGTGCAAACCTCAATTAAAAAGCCATTCGGGTCTTTTAAATAAGCAACCACTTGGCCCCAGGGTTTTGTTTTTGCCTCCTCTACAAGTATTGCGCCCGCTTTAATTGCTTTGTCCATAGTTGTTTCTACATCATCAGTTGTAAAACCAATTTCCATTGCAAAAGGCTTGTTTTTTGCATCACTTTCAATAAAACCTTTTGATAGATTTTTATTTGCAAGCTCTGTAGAAGCAAACGACAATGTTGTATCACCTGTTGCTAATTCACCATACTCATTTGTTTCGGCAATAAATTTTCTTTTAAAGCCAAATGCTTTTTCGTAAAACAAAATAGATGCTGTTACATCAGTAACATAAAAAATAGTATAAGCGAATTTTATCATGATGTTTATTTTAAGTAAAAATAAGAAATAGTTTTCAACGCTTAAAGTACTTGCAAAGCAAGAATATGTAAAAATTAACCACATAGACACATAGGCTTTTGTTGGGCGCTATTAAAGAAATAAAAACATAGGATTTCTTCGCTTAGCGAAGAAATTTATGTGTACCTGTTTAAGCATCAGCCGATCCTCTATCTATGTTTCTATGTGGTTAAAATTTTAAACTATTATAGTTCTAAACGTCAAATTTATTCTTGGCATAAATTTTTTTGTTGTGGGTGGTAAACGGTGCAGCCAGTTTGTTTGCGTTGCGCCTTTCATTACCAATAAACTACCATGTTCTAATATTAACGATATGCTTTCTTTTGTTCTTTTATGTTTGAATGAAAATTTTCTTTCTGCACCAAGGCTTAATGACCCTATTGTACCGTTCTTCTCTAAGGCCTTTTCATCATCGCTGTGCCAGGCCATGCCTTCATCGCCATTATGGTATAAATTTAATAAGCAGGAGTTAAAAGTAGCGCCGATTAGTTTTTCACTTAATTGTTTTAGTTCAAGAAGTTCTTGTGTCCACAATAACGCATGTTTGGTTGTGTTGGAATAAGTGTAAGGATAATTTTCATCGCCATACCAGGCTACTTTTCTTGCAGTAATAATATGTTTTCCATAAATCACCGCTTCGTCATTTCGCCATTCAATACCCTTTAATAATTTTTCGTAATACGCATTTGCTTCCCGTTGAGATATTATTTTTCCAAAATAATTTACAATCCCGTCATTGGGTAATAAATTTTCTGTTGGATCCCGTTCAAATAAGTTCATGCTTTAAAATACTAACAGATCAGATCTGCATTCCGCTTCCGGCTATCACCTTCCATTGATCATTAAATAATTTCCAAACTCTTATATATCTGAATCTGCCATCAATGGGCTGATCAAAATATTTTCCTTTTAAAGTTGTTGCCATTGTGGAAATTGCCGTATCGCCAATTAAATTAACTACAAGCTCGTTGGATGAAATATCTGAAATAAAAATATTACCCGAACGGTAGTTGGCAAGGTCTTGTTCCTTTGAAATAACTTGTCCGCTTGGAATAATGAATTGCAACTCATCATGTAAAAGAGCATCCAGCACCTCGACGTTGTTATTTTTTACAGCGTCAATGAATTTTTTTTCATTGATAATAATTTGCTCCTTACTATCCATTATTTTTATGGAAAGATAAACCTTTTTCTTTTAATGCTATTCGTATTTAGGAAATGAGCCTGGGCCAAAGCCATGGAGTTTTAATAATTCCGCTTCACTGTATTTTGAAAGCTGCAATAAACTTGTGATCCCTGCATTTTCTAAAGCACGCCCGGCGGGAGCTGATAATAAAGAAAGAAAACCTTTTTTCGGTTTTCTTTCTTCTTCGCAAATAGGGCAGGTGGGGCAATTACTGCTTTTATAATACTTATGCCCTTTGCCGCAGGTTTTTAGTTCTTTTTTTACTACAGTCATTTTTTATAATTTGTAATACAAGAATAATTACAAGAAGGAATTGTTTCATTAGTTGGCCTCGGTATATTTTTTAAAATTATCTAAGATCGCTTGCCAGCCACCGCGTTGCATTTCAATTGGATTTTGACTTTCGGGATCAAAGGTCTCAATTACTTTTGTTTCATTTCCGTTCCCTGAAAATTTGATCCACACTTTTCTACCATCGCCCATGGTATATTCAATAGCCTTGTTGTTTTCTACTTTAGTGTATTCTCCGCCAAATTCAAAACTAAAGCTTCCGTCTTTTGCAGCCATCGTCGTTGAAAATTTTCCTCCAACCTTAAGGTCGTTATCTGCTTTAGGGGCATGCCAGTCATCCGATGCAGCGCACCAATTTGTAATGTGTTGTGGTTCGTTCCAGAATTTCCAAACTTTTTCTACCGGTGCATTAACCGTTGCTTCAACTGTTATTGTTGTGTTATTTACTGTTTCCATTTTTTTCTTTTTTTACTGAAACGATCTTTGATCCGCTTCAGGGGTTATTAAATACATTAATTATTAGCGCTGTACAAATTTACAACGACGGTTTTTGATCTTAAGGGTGCGAAAACGACAAATAAAGGGGTGTTTTGCGAATTATAAAAAAGTACTTAACCATTTAATGGCTTCTTCTTTATCTGTAAAGATGCGCGTTGGTCGCCCGGGCTTATTGAATTTTAAATACACATTGCCAATTATTCTATGACCTATTGTTTTTGCGAGATAAGCTTCAGCACAAGCATAGGGGCAAGCGTCCTTAGTAGCCCAAAAGGCACGGGCATCAACGGGTGGAATGGCAAAATCATCAAGGGTAAGCAATAAAGGCACACTTTGATAATTAACCATTTTGCCCATGGCTATTGTGAATTTTTTTAGCGACTCAATATTAAATTCTATTTCGCCTGAGGTATGTGAGTGTACAATCCCATCACTTCGTAAACGAATTGTAAAAGCTTCGCAAACTTCGGTAGCAATGATCTCAACTTCTTTATGCAGCGTAGTATTTTTCATAGGGCGAAACTAATTGCACTAAATGCTTAATTAAATATACTAAAAGTAACGTTGCTTTGCAAGAAGAGGAAATAAAATAACATACTGAAATTTAGTTATTTGACAGATCTTTGATGCACTGCTCGCGGATTTCTCACAATTCATCGGGGCTTAATTTAATTTGCGGATTAGAATTGAGCCAATTTTGTAAATATTTTTTATGATAAGCTACTTTATAATCGGTGATCTGTTCGGGTAAAATTTCAATTTCTTCTAAAATATTATCGGGATCTTTTGTTGATCGAAAATTTGGTTTTGTGTAATCCAGAATAGTGTCCTTATATTTTAAATAATTATGCGCTTCGGGAATATATTCAAGTTTATTTTTTTGCAATGTGGAAGCAACTTCAGGAGTATTTTTTGCATTCATTCTTACAATTGCAAGGGTGAGTTGAAGATCTTTAAAACCATTTTCAGTAGCAAGTTGTTTTAAAATGGCATGTTTGGTGCCACACGTTGCACACCCATCTGTGAAAATTGTTCCAAGATCGCTCTTATTTGCATTACGGCCATAGGGCATATGCATAATAAATTCAGCAGCCTGCTGAAAGGTTAAAATATTTTTGGAAATAAATTGCTTTGAAATGTTTTCCGAAGCTATAATATTAAAATCGGGTTCATTTTTCATTTTTTCCCGCTATTATAAAAAGATCTGTTGTTTTTTTTGTTGCATTAGCTGGCGAATGTTTTCGTTGCAGCTCTATCACTTTAAAATTATTTTCTTCCAGCGCTTTTATTAAATAATCTGCTTCGTGATAGTTCATGTATATTTTGTCGCCGGTACTGCCGGCTTCAAAACCTGATGCGCTGTTATCATCTTCCATAGTGCTAATGTAAATAACGCCATGGCCAGTTAAAATTTTCGAAGCATCGCTGATTAATTTTAGTGCATCTTCTTTGGAGAGATAGGGTAAACAAAAGCCGCACATAATAGCATCGTATTTTTTATTAAGTGCTAAAAGATCCCTGCAATCCATTATCCTAAATTCCGCTTCCGGATTATTCAGCTTTGCAAGTTCTACCATGTTTAAAGACAGGTCTGTTCCTAAAATTTTAAGGTCCGGCCTTTTCTTTAATAAGTATTTGGTAATGTTACCGGGCCCGCAGGCAAGCTCTAAAACTTCTGAATTTTGTTTTTTGATGGCATTGCAAAAAACAGCAAAGGTGTCTGCATACATATCTACATTCATAAACTTGTGCTGGTATTGATCGGCCAGTTTATTAAATATTTCTACTGCATTTTTTGTATTATCCATTTTAAAAGGAAAGAATAACAGCCAGGTTGACAAGCAATAAAAGACAAAGCAATTTTTTCATTTATAGAATACTAAAGCAGGTATATAAATATACAAAAGGTTTTTTTGAGTGCAAATTAAATCGTATGCCTTTTAATCTAAACTAAAAAGCTGTAATACACAATCCTTCTGACTTATGTTGTCAATGTAAAAAATGCATTCCAATTTATTACCTGGCATCACTTTAAGGTTTTGAGGATAATATTTTTTTGAAACATTTGAATTTATTTCTTTAAGCAATACCATATTCTGGTCATATATATAATAGCTCCACATTTCTGTTTTGTTTACCGAAAGGACCACTATATTCTTATTTGGCAAGAGCAGCATTTTATCATAGTCGGCATAATCATTTAATTTTATCTTTTTTTGAAGCAATGCGTTAAAGCTTGTATCGGTAACCGAAAATGTGATCTCTTTTTTCGACGCGCCCACATGCGTTAGCGACGTATAATTATCAACTTGGGTTGCAAAAAAATCATTTATGTTTACCCAGTCAGAATAATTATGGCTCAACTTTAAAAAATCACCAAAAAAAGCAACATCCGTTAATTTATTTCTAGCGAAGCGGTACAAATGGTTCGCATTTTTTAAAGTAGATTGATCGAGGTTTGAAGTGGTGAAATAATAACCATTATCTTTTTTGGAAACTTCCGAGATCTCCATTCTTCCATGGTCTTCATAAGGCGTTTGTGTTGCAGAAATGATATCCAGCACTTTTATCCATTCGCGCTTTTCATCTTTATGCGTTTTTGAAACGGATACACGAATGACCTCTGCTTTTTCATCACTTTTATTATTAGTGTCATTAATATTACTTCTTGTTAAAATAAGGATCTCTTCATTTTCAATAAAAATGTTTTTTAAAATGCAGGAGTAAGGTTTTTGTACAAAATAAGCCTGAGCTTTTAACTGGATATTCGTTTTAATGATCACCGGTTGCCAGGCAGAGAATGATCTCTCGCCAACTTTTAAATAATCAAAAAAATTAGCGCCAACGGTAAATTGTTTTTTTACCGCATTGTAAATTATTTTCTCGCCAATAAACGATCTTGCTATCTGAATAATCTTATAATTTTTATCGGTACTAATAAGAATACCTATTTTATCATCATAGACCACTCCTTTTAATCCAAACAAACGGTTAATAAGTGTATCCCTGTTTGCTTCTTCGTTTTCAGAAGCATGAATTTTTCCAACCAATAAATGATTTCCTTTTTCATCTGCCACATCATCATTTATAGTTAAGGCAAAGCCTTTAAAATTAAATCTGTGTTGTGTGATCTCTGTAGTGGAAGTCACCTGGCTTTTTAATGAGACGGGTAATATAATGCAAAGGAAAAGAAAAGGGTAGAGGAGGTAGGATCTCATTTATTTTCATTTAATTCTATCTCTACTTCTATCATGGGTGCTTTTGTACCTGCGGGTCCAAATATTAAATTGGCAATAGCACCATTCATAAAAGAAGTTTCTTCCAATAAAGGTTTAATGGCTTTAAATAAATTTTCAGCATTTGGCCCGTACATAAATAAAGTGGCGTCCGTGTCATCCAAGGCTACTTCGTGTCCGTCGTAATCGCCTACATTTGCATCCGAAATGGCTTTTATTAATTTTATTTCCAGCTCGTGCAAAATATCCAGTTCATTATGCGGGTAATGAAAACTAATAATAACAGCATGCTCTTTACCGTATTTGCTGGCATGACCTTCTGAGAGATTTTCGAACAATTCCATTTAAAAATAAATGTACAAATGTTTTTTTAAAATCCTAAATACAAAGCGTTTTTCTTATAAAAATGATACTGGCATAAATTTTCGGGTGTTATGGGTATGTTACGTAAAATTCCTATACACTTAATAGTTTCGGTTGCTGCGGGAATAGCTACGGCCATGGCACTTTCTGCCCTAACGCATGAGATCCTGCATCTTTTGGGTGTTTTTCCTGCTATTGGCGAGCCTAACTTTGATACGCGTCTTACGCTGATCGCCTTTTTTTACCATAGTATTTACGCCATTATTGGCGCTTTTGTAACTGCAATAATTGCTAAAGAAAAAGCGAAAAAAGCGGTATTTATATTGGGGACAAAAGAGGCCATTATGTGGTTATTGGGCATTATTCTTTTATGGCACCAAGCGCCCGCCTGGTATAATTTAAGTAAGGCTTTTGCAGGAATTCCACTAGCGATGGTTGGAGGTAAATTATATGAATTATATAAATTAAGCAAGCAGGAAAAAACAAAAACAGTCGTTCGGTAATTTTTTATTCACAACAATTTTTATAAGCTGAGGTAGATCCAATTAAAACAACAATACTAATAATGATAAATGAAACACCAAGAATAATAAGAAATTCTTTGGAGCTTTTCCGCTTTTCTAAAAAACGCTCTACTAAAAAATTAAAAAGGGTAGATGCTGCTAAATATATGGCACTATAAAAAACCGCATAGCCAATGCTTCCTTTTATATTCACGCAAGGCTCACATTCTAATGTAAACGTAATTAAGAATAAAACGATGATGCACATATAACCAAGCGCAATACTGTTTAAAAGATATTTCGAGATGCGGAAGAGCATTTTATTTATGGTATTGCATTACTACTTGCCGGCGGTCCTGCGAGATATTTATATATCGCCATTATATCAGCTTCCTCTAATTGCCCTTCAAATATGGTCATGGGTGTATCTTTATATTCCCCCCGTAATTTTGCGGCATAAGCATCGCCCGACTTAAATACTTTTTCATTGTTTAAAACATATTTAAGAAACCATTGATCTGCAGGTTGTGGTACACGATATGCAATGCCTTTTAAGCCAGGGCCGGTCAATTTTTGATCGGCATGAGCAGCGTGGCACACTGCGCAATTTAATTTAAACAATTTTTCACCATCAGGTGAGTATGAGGCATACGTACCTGTTTCTGAAACTGTTCCACAACTTCCAACAAGTTCTTCTTTTTTTTCTTCATGATGTACGCCGCTTCTTGGTCCGCAGGAAATAAAAAACACTAAAATGTTAAGCGACGTTATTTTTCTAAAGAAGGTCATTAAAATAATTTGAAATTAAATATATAGAAGTTTTTTGAGAGATAGAAAAAATTAATTTGGAAGATACGGCCCGCCGGTTTCACCC
>JACDED010000055.1:0-15758 GCA_013816615.1 Bacteroidota bacterium | reverse complement strand
GTTTCACCCCAGCCCCATTTTGGCATTGGCTCCGATTCACTCATTGGATTTTCTGTTAAGTTAGAGTTTATCACAGCAATACGCGTGCCCCATTCAATATATCCTACAAAGGCCGAACGAAATTCAGGATCGCTTTTTAAACCAATTTCATCGGCTGTTTCTAATAATAATGTTACCCAGCGTTGCCTTTTTTCTTCAGTTAACATTTTGCCAATATGCTGGCCGATCATGTGCGCATGACTGCCACCATCTTTTGAATAAAAATCAGGGCCGCCAAAAACCTCTGCCACAAAATGCGAAACATGTTTTATGTGCTCAGGCGACATGTTTTTAAAAACCTCGCCTAAAAGATCATCTTTTAACACCTTTCCATAAAACGCGGTAAACAATTTTTCAAACGTATTTATATCGCCGGCCCATTCGTATAATGTTGGTGTTGTTTTCATAATAAGATATCTGGATTAAATGTAACATGTTTTTTTGAGCCAACAAATTTCAGGCGATGGTTTTTTGTTTTGAAATAATTATTCCACAAAAGCCTAATACAAATAGTGTCCAGAAGACAGGATAACCCATCTTAACTACATCTACCCAGCCTGTTTGGCTTCCAAAACCCGGGTTAATATATATAGTTAGATTGCTTAAAACAATAGCCGTAAAAATGAGCAGTGAGATATAAAGGATATTTATTTTTTTATTTTTCCGGATAAATTTTGCAGTAATAAGCCAATAAGAAAAGCCCATAAGAGGAAAAAGTAAAAATGCTACGGAAAGAAAAGTAATAATGTAAGCAGTGCTCCATGGGCAGAACCGGCAATACATTAATAAACATATTTCTTTGCCTGCTAAATAACAAAATAGGTTTACCAAATATAAAAGTAACATTGGCAAAACTATTTTTTTTAAAGCAGATCCTGAAAATAAAAATGGAATCAAAAACGACAATGCTGCAAATAGCAATCCGATGTAGGGTGAATATAATGTTTTGGATAACCAGGTAAGGCCATGCCACTCATGTACAACGCATATTTCATAAATCCAGCAAGCCCAGCCTAACAGCGAGAGAATGAAAATGAATAAAATCGATCGTTTGATCTTTTGCTTGTTCATTCTTAGAACGATGTAATGCTTTTGTTTTAATTAAATGTACGAAGCTTTTTTGAGAAGACAGGCCGAATTTTATTTCGAAGCTTCAGCCCGCGCACCAAGTTTATAAGCAATACCCAATAAAAAATTGTTTGAATACGTATTTAAAGTACCGTTGTTATAAACAGGCCATTTACTAATATTATACAGGCCTAAGTTATTCCTCACCTCCCATGATAAAACTAATTCTTTTGTGAGTGGTATAGAGATGCCGGCTCCCATTGTTAATCCAACATCCAGATTTTTAAAATAAGTTGTGTTATCTGATGTTGTTTTTGGAAAGTTTACACCCTTGAAACTATAAGTTTGCCTGATTAAATAACCAAAGTATGGCCCGGTATTAATAAAGAACTTTAATTTTTTTCCAAAGTTTGCGCGTAAAAGGACTGGCATTGTGAGGTAATCAAAATTAGAACGTGAGATAAAGATCCCGCTGGTAAATCCACTTGGCTCCAGGAATGTTCCCCTTGTAACACAACCTTTTCTTTCATAAAAAAGGTTTGTTTTGATAGAGAAAATTTTTGGAAAGTTATATTGAAAAGTGGCGCCATACGCAAAACCTATCATAGGATCATTATACTTTGTTACCAAGGCATTGCCCCACATAGAGGTAATGCCTGCACCGCCTTCTACACCAACTTCAAATTTATGTTGTTGTGCGGTAGTGTTTTGAAAACAAAAAATAAGTGCTAATAAAATTAGTATGCCCGGGTTTTTCATAAGTTGGTTTTATGGATAACGGGATTATGTGTAAAAAATTGTGGAGATGGTTTTGGATTGTTCACCATATGAATTGCCAAGCAATTGAGAAAAGAATTTCCCGTTTCGTAATATACAAAAATGGTTAAAACAAGTCTGCCTGCTTTACACAAAACGTATATAGATAAAACAACAAAAATTAAATATCATGAAAACAAAAGAAATTATAGAAAAAATCTCAAGGAGAAAAATTCTGGTTAGCGTAATAATGTTAGTGACCCTTTCAACAACAGCAAATAACTTTAACATGGAAGTAGAGCCAATAAAAGAAAGCATGTTTGTTTTTTATTTAACAGGCATTTTATTCTTTACTTTATTTTTGCTTTATGTAAAAGCTTCGCGCTCACAAAAAAATGTTCAGGTTGTTAACGGAGTTATTAAAGCTTTACAGAGTAGAAGAAAACAATATAATTATAGGAGGTTAGTTAAAAGATTCAATTAATGTGTGTATTAGAAGAATTGCTAATGGGTGTTAATTTTAATCAATTCCTAAATCTCTTGTAATACTTTTTTCGGCGGTAATTGCTTCTTTTTCAAGGCCGGTTATCTCGTAAAGAACTTGCAATACAATTCCTTCTACTTCTTTTTTTGAAAGCTTACTAAGTAAAGCATCATTATTTTGTTTTGCTTCAACATATTTCCATGCGCAATCATAAAGCTCCTGAACTTTCTCTATTTTTTCGGCATCTTCATTAGAAATTGTTATTCCTAATCTCTTTTCTGTTTCAACTACTATTTCAACACTGTCTAATCCCATCGTTAATTAAAGATACTCAAAAACTCCGACCAATTCAGTCCTTCAGGTAATTGTTGATTAGAAAATTCAATATGTATCACGCGGCGTTTATTATTATTAGTTGTTCTGCTTGAGCTATGCAACAATAATGGTTTCATGATCATCACGCCACCTTTTTTGACATTGCAACTGATTTCTGTTTCTTTTGTCCAGTCAATTGTTTCTGCTCTATAAATTCCTTTTGCGTGAGAACCTGGAATAACTTTTAACGCACCGTTATTTTCATCAGTATCATCTAAATGAATACGTATTGTAAAAATATTTTGTAAAATTTCTCGCGGAGGTTGTACGGCAAATTGATCCTGCTTCACCGTCCACGGGCCATAATTTTGGAGCTCCATTTTTTTATTGACTGAAATCGTTAGATCCTGGTGATAGGCCACAAACCAATTGCTTTGTTTGGGTTTATCAAAATAGATAGATTTGGTCACAAAAAAATCCTCTCCAAAAAATCCTTTTATCAGCGCTTTTAATTTCTCATTAAAAATAAATGGAATAACCGAAGGTCTTTCTTTTAAAAATTGCCTGATCGCAAAAAGATCTTTTGATTTACGAAAAGGTGAATTGGAAGAATCTGCAGAATCAATAACCGAAAGAATGTTTTCGATTTCTTCATTGGTGTAAATGTTGGAGAGGGTTGCGAAGCCGGTTTGAGATAAAAGCATTTCAGAGTTATTGAAACGTATCATGATTTTTTAGCATTAAAAACTATTTAATTAATAGCTCTACTCGTTTTATTAGTAATTCTCCTAAGGCCTTTTTTTGTTCTGTTGGTAAAAAACTATTCTCAATCCACCACATGGCATTTTCTACTTTTTTAAAAAATGAATGATAACAATTTTGGACCTGTTTTTCTGTTAGTGATAAATTTTTTGCTAGTATATCAAAATCTTTTTTTGCGAGTTTATTCTCTTTACCATTAAGTGTTAACATCATTTGCTCCTTTTCATTTTTAATTACTAAGAATGTGCTTACAAGATCATAAGCTGGGCTTAATGAAAAAGTGCCAAGATCTTTTTCGAGCATAGAGAAATTTTTTAAATGCATGTCAGCGTTACCCGTAATAAAACTAAAAACAATAAGTCTAAAAAAATTCAATGTATCTAAGCCTGCTTGCGAAGAAAATTGCGAAATGGCTTTTCCGGCTTTTTCATAACTGCCGCGATCCTTATGTTCAGTAAGAGTTTCTGTAAGTTGACATAAATCTTCACACGCTAATTTCGTTTCGTTTCGGCGGTCAAAACGCTTTGTAATATACGCTAAGCTATTGCTTTTCAGTCTTATCAGACCATGAGTTGCCGTTTCAATTCCAAATTCGTCAGCAAGATGCATACAAAGATCTTCATTTTCAGGAAGGTTTTTATAAGTTTCGCTTTGCGGTTTAATAATGTAATTGCTTTTGTAATCAATAACAGTAAAACGAATATTTTCTTTACTTTCTTCTAGCCATAAGCTTAATTTTGGCTGAACTCCTGTTATTGCTGTATTTGCCTTAATTATATTTTTGGCGTAGCTCGTTAACTTTTTTTCGTCAATGTCAATCTTAGGTATTTGCTTTAGGTTAAATGTTTTTCGCACACACTTTTCATGATAATCTTTTTCATCACCAACAATAGGTTTATAGCAGAGTAAACATTTCATTTTTTAATTTTCTTTTATTATACTTACGTCGCCAACGCAGTCTTTGCATAATGTCAATAACAATTCCATTCTGTCTCTTGGATTTAATTTCCAATTATCAATAGCAATTTTTAACAACCAGCCTTCTGGTATCAGCCCATCAAAAAAAGGTAAAATATTTTTATCATTAAACATTTCTTTTCGTAAAGGCAAAGTTTTACTTACTTCGCCATATATTGGGCTTTTGATATATATATCACTATATTGAAAATTACACCCAGTTTCATCTTCCCAAACCATACCAGCCAATTTATCTTTTTTATACACTAATCCTTTTTTCATTTATTGCTCTTCTATTTTTTGAATCGTAGAATGTGAAATTATTTCTGTTAGTTTATCGTCGGTTTTTTTTTGATATTTAATAGCGTTGTTATTAGGTACAAATTTCCATCCTGTAATTTTATTTTCTTTAGGGTCGGTAATTTCATCTATTATAATCCCATATTTTACAACCTTATTTGTAAGTGTGATTTTTATAGCTTTATTAAAATAATGCCAAAATATGTCATAGGGATCAATGTGTTGTTTACTTGGAGTTAATCTGAATCCAAACAATGCCAATACCTGACTAACTTTATCTAATTGTAATGTTTCTTTACCTTGCTCCAAATCTCGGATAAAGCGCAGTCCTACGCCAGCTTTTGAGGCTAATTCTTCTTGCGTAAATCCTTGTTTTTTACGTTGGTATTTTATAAAAGATGATAATTCGCTCATTGTTATACCTTTTCGGGTATAAATATACTAAAAATATGACAAAGGTACCCTATCGGGTATAATTGTCGTTACTTTTGATATATTAGTCCCTAACGGGTATATTTTAGTGTTGGGGAGGTGAAAAAATATTTTTTGTCCCCCCGCTTTTTTTTTCAACAAACTTTTCCAAAAAGTTGATATTTTTTGCATAGACCCCCTGTTTTTTGACTACATTTGTAAAAATTTTGCATAAAAACCTATTTAACCCCCTATAAAAATGAGCACAAGACGAATTTTAGCCATGCAAGACGTTACAAGACGTGTTCCGGTGGCTTTAGAAAAATCAGACAAAAAAGTTTCTGAATACTACGGCTCGGATGTGTTTGGCCTGGATGCCATGCGCGAGTTCCTTTCTGAAGAAGCCTTCACAAGCATTCAAAACTCTATGAATGCCGGTACCATTGTTGAGCGTAAAATGGCCGACCAGGTTGCAGCTTGCATGAAAGCCTGGGCGCAAAGTAAGGGCGTAACGCATTTTACACACTGGTTTCAACCGTTATCTGGTGCTACCGCCGAAAAACACGATGGATTTTTTGAGCCGATCGAAGGTGGCCGCGCTATTGAACGTTTTAGCGGTAATGCTTTAGTGCAGCAAGAACCTGATGCTTCTTCGTTCCCGAACGGTGGGATTCGTAATACCTTCGAAGCCCGCGGTTACACAGCATGGGATCCAACATCGCCGGCTTTTATCTGGGGACAAACACTTTGCATTCCAACCATTTTTATTTCTTATACAGGTGAGTCACTGGATTTTAAAACGCCTTTATTAAAATCGTTACACGCTATTGATAAAGCCGCGACTGATGTATGTCAATATTTTGATAAGAACGTTACTAAAGTAATTGCAACATTAGGTTGGGAGCAGGAATATTTTTTAATTGATTCTGCTTTATATAATATCCGTTACGATCTTCAACAAACTGGCCGTACTTTATTTGGTCATGCTCCGGCAAAGGGTCAACAGTTAGAAGATCATTACTGGGGTTCTATACCCGAACGCGTTGCTGCTTATATGCGTGACTTCGAATATGAATCACATTTATTAGGTATTCCTGTTCGTACACGTCATAACGAAGTAGCACCTGCACAGTTTGAGTGCGCACCCGTTTTTGAAGAAACAAATTTAGCAGTAGATCATAATTTATTATTAATGGATGTGATGGAAAAAGTGGCCATCCGCCATAATTTCCGCGTGCTATTGCACGAGAAACCTTATGCAGGTGTTAACGGTAGCGGTAAACATAATAACTGGAGCTTAGCAACAACAGGTGGTAAAAATTTATTGTCACCGGGCAAAACGCCGAAGACAAATTTACAGTTCCTTACTTTTTTCATTAACACGGTAATGGCTGTGCATGAGCATGCAGATCTGTTGCGCGCATCTATTGCTTCTGCAAATAACGATCACCGTTTAGGAGCTAACGAAGCACCACCGGCAATTATGTCTGTTTTCTTAGGCGGACAATTATCAAATGTATTGGATGAATTAGAAAAAGCAGTACACGGTGGAAAAATGAGTCCGGAAGAAAAAACAAAATTAAAATTAAACATTGGTAAAATTCCGGATATCTTATTAGATAATACAGATCGTAACCGTACTTCGCCGTTTGCATTTACAGGAAATAAATTTGAGTTCCGCGCGGTAGGTTCTTCTGCTAATTGCGGCGGACCAATGACAGTGCTGAACGCCATTGTTGCAGAACAATTAATTGCTTTCAAAACAGAAGTAGATGCGTTGATCGAGAAAAAAATTGAGAAAGATGAAGCTATTTTTCAAGTATTGAAAAAATACATTATTGCCAGCAAAAAAATTCGTTTCGAAGGAAATGGTTATGGCGATGAGTGGAAAGCAGAAGCAAAAAAACGCGGACTAAATAATATTCCTACAACTCCGGGAGCGTTAGAAGCCATGATCTCTAAAAAAACATTGAACATGTATGAGACCATGGGTGTTTTGAGTCACCGCGAGCAGGAAGCCCGTTACGAGATCAGTTTAGAGACTTACACTAAAAAAATTCAAATTGAATCACGTATCATGGCAGATATGGTAAATAACCAAATTATTCCTGCTGCTTTAAATTACCAACGTGGGTTAATTGAAAATGCAAAAGGCTTAAAAGAAATTTTGGGCGCTGCAGAATTTAAAAAAGCTGCCGATACACAAATTGAATTGATAAAAGAGATCAGTGAGCACGTTACTATTATTAAAAAAGCCGCTGATGATATGACGGAAGCACGTAAGAATGCTAACAATTTAGATTCAACAAAAAAACAAGCACACGCGTATTGCGATAAAGTAAAACCATTTTTCGATACTATCCGTTACAATGTAGATAAGTTAGAGAACATTGTTGATGATGCAACATGGCCTTTGCCTAAGTATAGAGAGATGCTTTATTTACGTTAATGTTTAGCCACTAATTGCACTGATTATCACAAATTTTTATTTCCATTAATTTAAGATCCCTCTGTAAAAAGAGGGGTTTTTTGTTAGGCACATAGTGTCTCCCTTTTGAGGGAGTACCCGAAGGGGGAGGGAGGAAATAAAGAAATCTCTTTTAAAAATTATTTCTTTTGTCACTTTTTCCCTGATGAAAAAGTAAGCAAAAAATCAATGCGATTTGCCAACCTGATTTTTTTGCGTTACCTGCTAAGGCCATAACTCATCTAACAAAAAATCGGGTTCGCACCAAATCGCCCTTTGCCGCCGCACTAACCAATGTGTGCTTACGCGGGCAAATATTCGCGCAATTAGTTTTCCGATTAGTTGAGCAGGCAAAAAGTGACGCCGAAATCCTTAAAAGAGGAAGTACCCGAAGGGGAGGGAGGAATAATCTTATTTTCATTTTATTAAAGCGCAAATCCTCCTCCGTCGCTTCGCGCCACCTCCTCAAGAGGAGGAATTTTAATATTATAAATGATTGACAACCAAATGTTTGTGTTTAATTATTTTAACTACATACAGAATTACATACGGTATGAGTATTTGTAACAATAATCTTAGAGCTAATTAAATTTGATTCTTTCTGTAATCCTTACAGACAAACTGTTAGGGTTCATTGATATTTATTTGATGTATTATACGTTCGATTTTTAATTGTCTTACTATTATTGTGCTTTAATGATCTTTAATGTTTTAAGGATAAGCTCCTTTTCTTTTATCTGTATTATAAAAAGTCCGTTTGCATATTCCATCAAATCTATTTCCGTTATGGGTGCAATAAGCTTAAAGGCCTTTAACAATTTACCTTCTAAGTTAAATAATCCGATCTCTTTATCCGCCATGTTTCCATCTATATAAACAAAGAACTTATTGTTAAACGGATTTGGATAAACACTTAAATTAAAATCGTTATAATTATTTTGTAAGCCAGTACAGGCACTTACGCTTTGTGTAATTATTACCATATTACTACAATTATTGGCATTAGTACCGGTAACACTGTATGTTGTGGTGACAGTGGGCGACACCGCAATAATACTACTTGTTGCATTTGTATTCCATGTATAGCTGGTTGCGCCTGTTGCCGTTAAACTCACGCTGCTTCCTGCGCATATTAAATTTGTATTACTGCTAACCGCGTTTACAGTTGGACTGGCATTTACGGTTACAAAACTTGTGGCTGTGTTAACGCTAATACAGTTTTGAGCACTGCTTCCTACAACCGTATAATTTGTGTTTGCCATTGGTGTAACATTTGTGCTACCGCCCTGTATGGTATAATTATTGGCGCCTGAAGGATTTATTGTAAATGCATTGCCCGAGCAAATTGTGCCGCTGTTTACGCTTACCGTTGGCGTTGTATTTACAATAACATTGCTTACTGCTGTATCTGAACAGCCTGTTGCATCAGCACCCGTAACCGTGTAATTTGTACTTAGCGTTGGTGATACTGTTGCATTGCCATTGCTATACGTATAATTAACTGCGCCTGAAGGAACCATTGTAAAACTATTACCCGAACAAATTGTGCCACTGTTTACAATAACAGTTGGGTTAGCGTTAACGGTTATTGTTACAATAGCAGTTTGATCACAGCCCGCACTATCGTTAACAGTTAATGTGTATGTGCCTGCATTAGCAGGTTGCGCATTAACAACCAAAGGACTCTGCGCTGAAGATGTAAACGAGTTTGGCCCTGCCCAGTTATAAGTAACAGCAGGTGTATTGGAAGATATGGTTGTGCTGAAATTTAAATTTGCGCCTGCACATATTGGATTATTTACTGTTACAATAGGATCAATAAGGCAATCCCTGAACTTTACAAGATACGCGTCGTTATTTCCTCCAAATGCAGGTTGATGGCCATTTGCAGTTGCAATTAAAGAATTGGTTGTTGCGCCTGTAGTGCCAGCCATATAAATATTACCTGAAGGATCGGTTGCGCAGGCAAGGCCAAAACCAGAAAATATAGTAGAGCCATAAAAAGTGCCCCACTGCCTTACACCCAGTGAATTAAATTTTACTAAAAAATGCCCACCCGGTGTAAATTGATAACAACCACTTGAAGCTAAGCCGAAACTACTATTTGTATTTGCCTCCCCACACATATAAACGTTGCCGGCTGCATCCACACTACAGCTATAGCCTTGCTCATAATTAGATCCACCATAAAACGTACCCCATTGCCTTACACCTGCTATGTTAAATTTTACAAGAAATGCATCTGCACTCCCATTCGTTGCAACCTGGTGAGCGCCGGGTGTAGATATTGCTCCAGCTACTACCGTAAATGAATTATAAGTATAACCTGTTAAATACACATTGCCCAGAGCATCTGTAGCACAGCATTTTCCTTCGTCACCACTCAGATCTCCGTAATAAGTTCCCCATTGCCTTACACCTGCCGAGTTAAATTGTACCAGGAAGGCATCCAACTGGGTGCCTGTTCCGAACATTGCCGGCTGATGAGCTGCTGCAGTTCCTATGGAGGTTGTGGATACAGCATATCCCGCAAGGTATACATGGCCAAAGGCATCGGTTGCACAGCTAAAGCCGCGATCATCATCGTTACCGCCATAATACGTTCCCCATTGCCTTACCCCGGAGCTATTAAATTTCACTAAAAACGCATCCTGGTTACCGCTAAAAAGGGTTTGATGTGAGCCAGGCGTAGCTATCTCAACCGTACCTGCAGAATTTGTGAATCCGGCCATATAAATATTACCTGATGCATCTGTTGCGCAAGATTGTCCAGAATCAGATTGAGGACCGCCATAATATGTTGCCCATTGCCTTAACCCGGCTGAGTTAAATTTCACCAAAAATGCATCGGTAGAGCCATTAAACGATTGTTGATGAGAACCAATTGTAGATGTTCCATTAAATGAATTAGTGCTTCCTGCTACGTAAACATTACCTGTCGCATCCGTTGATATTGAATTTATAGTTTCATTGGAAGAGCCTCCATAATATGTTCCCCACTGTCTTACACCTGCCGCATTAAATTTTACAAGAAATGCATCACCAACAAAACCGCCGAAAATGGTTTGGTGTGCTCCTGATGTAACTATGATCCCAGATCCGCTATTTTCTGTACCACCTGCCAGGTAAACATTTCCTGAAGCATCTGCTATTGTTGAACATCCTGTATTCCCTTCCGAGCCGCCGTAATAAGTGCCCCACGAACGCGTTAAAGGATCAATGATCAATTCTTTATCAGCATTATAATTTTCAATTTCAAAACTTAAAATTGCATTGTTCTGTATATTCCATTTAGCTTTTAATTGTTTGCCATTCTGATACACTACCGGCCTTCCTTCTTCTACATCACCAAGCGCTGTTCTTAAAATAATTCCGCCATCGGTTTTTCTTTTTATCAGCGCGCCTTTTACCTGCAATTGTATCTGTTTATAATTTGCATGCGGTGCAACAATGTAATCGTATTTTAAATGCCCATTGTAATTATAATAATGCAGGTTAATACCATTATAAATGTTTTGCACAGTAATATCGTTATAGCTTTTTACATTTAGCGCGCCATTAACACATTGCGATAAATAATAATTATTGTAACCCGGTAAAGCTTTGCCAGTTTTTATCGTCAAATCTGTATTTGCATTTAACCAGCTTATATCTATCCTGTAAAAAGTTTGCTGTGCTATTTCTTTTCTTTTTTGTTTTGTCTGTTCATCAACCACTTCGGTAAACTTATTTACTTTACGCAGTTGATAAGAAAGGCCTGTGTTCTTTATAAAAAAGCTTAAAGCGCCGTCGCTACCTGCAAACAAAACATCGGGCCTGCTTTTATAGTACTGATCGGCAATCTGCCCTTTGTTTTCAGTAAAAGAAATAATATTTGCTTTTTGGGATGAAACGGGCTCAACAGCTTTTACAAGTAATAAGCTTAAACAACAGGCAATAAATAATAAATATTTCATTATATTAATTTAAATGTAAAGTAAATAAATTTTAACTAATAAATTAGGTTTCGAACACTAATATTTACAAATCCGCGCCAACATGGTGTTTTGTTTTTAGCTTAATATTTAAAATCAATCGCGGACTGTCGTATGTTTGTTCTTTATTAAATACTCCATTAAAAATTAAATGTTGGTTGCATTCTTGATTATATAAAATATCAATTAATTATGGGAAATGCAATCATATTATTAAATACCAATTTTCTTTTGAAGTATTTCTAATTCTTTACCTGTTAAATTTGTAATGATGGTAATCATATTAGATTTTTGAATCATATAAATAAATTCGTTTTTAAACCAAGATGTATATATATCTGAAGCTTCAGAAATAATAACTAAATCCAATATTTCATTTATTTTTTCTACTTCAAGTTTCTGGTCTCTGATGAGTATTTTAAAATTATCACTATTTCTTATCTCATCCCACAATGCGAGATCCTCTATAGTTTTATCAAAGGATGTTGCAACTATTTCATAATCTTCATAATAATTTCCAAACTTATCAAGTGTAAAAGTCATTTGATATTCCGAGGTGGCACATTTAAAATGAGTTGTGTTTCTTATAATTTGCTCTTCAATAAATGCGGTATTAGGATATGATCCACTATCACCTTGCAACAAACCAAAGAAAATAGGCTCTGTTCCAGCTGAAAAGCAATAGCCACTATATTCTTCTTGAAATCTAATTAATGGCTCATAACATGGGATATCATTGTCATTAAAACATTCGATAACTTTCTGTCTATCAGTTGTAGACGAAACTCTTGTTTGTTTATTTAAAAACGTTCTTGCTCTTTCGGAAAGTTTATTCATCTTAGTTAGTTATAGTTTTGCAAACATAACATTTCAAGTCAATCTTTTTAGTTAAAAATCTGGTTAACGCGGATTTGCAATCCGTGGTAACGGATATTAAAATTTAAAGTATAGGGTTTTCATGTTCGAGTATTTCAACTGATTGCTGTCCAAAAAAAGAAAGTTCTAAATTTATTCCATCGCAAAAAACACCTTCTTGTAAATCATTATTTATGAAAAATAGATAGTCACCATTAGGAAACACTGGTATAAGCCATTCGTCAAATTCATCCTTTTCAAATGGTAAATATGGGTCAAATGAATAACAATCATGCTGCCAATTAAGAGCATAAATTCTGCCCCCGTTTGATATTTTTTTAAAATAATTTACGGCATATTTATGAAGATTTTTATAAAAAATCTCACTATACCCTTCGTCGTAATGTGAACTAATATTGTAGATTATATGTGGGTACGGTAATTCAATTAATTTTTTGCTTGAATAAGGACTGAAAATAAAATCATTATATATTAAGTTCCAAAGTTGCGTGTACTCATTCTTTTCTAGTACTTTCCAATTAATCATCTTTATCTATTCAATTTTTATAAAAGTTTCATAGTGTGTCTTTCCATAATACAAGGATTCTGAATGTAAAACGAACGATAGCGCAGAAATTCTATCTGTGCCCCTTAACAAAAAAAACTTTAATAAAAATATAAAATTAGTACTTATGAAGCTAACGATTTTCCTAGAACTTTAAATAGATGCGCTAAGGTTGAATACTCATGCCAGGTGACAATACGTAAACAATCAAAAATCACCTAACTTTCATTAAAAGGTAATAAATCTAATGTAGAACAGTCAGCGATATATATATATATCAGTTAATAAAACGTTTTCCTTTAAATTACTTTTTATTTCAATAGCGTCCTAAACGTTTAAAAGTAAGAGAAGGTATTTTCGTATATCAAAGTTACCTTTGAGTTGCGTAACAAAATATGCACCTTCTGTTATGATAAATGTAACACTGTTTTCTCAAATTATTTCAAAATTAGATCGTTTAAAGTTTTTAAAACTTGTAAAAGAGAAAGAAACGGATAAACATCAGAAAGGTTACAACAGTTGGACGCACCTTGTAGCCATGCTGTTTGGTCAATTTGCAAAAAGTCAATCCCTAAGAGACATCAGCAACGGATTACGTTCAGCCACAGGAAACCTTAATCACTTGGGCATCCAGAAAGCTCCCTCCAAATCGAGTATAGGCTACCAAAATAAAAACCGGAATTGGGAACTGTTTCGTGATTACTATTATCAACTCCTTGGAAGTTTAGGACAGCAAGCTGGGTTTAAGCAGGTGAAATTCAAAATTAAATCAAAGATATTTTTCCTTGATTCCACTACGATTAGTTTGTGCTTAAATATTTTTGACTGGGCAAAATATAAAACAGCCAAGGGCGCAGTTAAAATGCATACTCTGCTTGATTTTGATGGGAATTTGCCTTCTTATGTAAATATTACCGATGGAAAAACAGCAGATAATAAAGGTGCCTACGAAATACCACTATTGAAAGGAAGTGTTATTGTTGCAGATCGGTTTTACAACGACTTTTATTTACTAAACCTTTGGGACAGCAAAGGAGTTTTCTTTGTCGTTAGGCATAAAGAAAATATTAAATACATTGTTATTAAAGAGAACGAGTTGCCTGATAACAAGTATCAACACATACTTAAAGATGAAATTATTGAACTCAAAAATAAATCATCGAAAGAAAAATACCCAAAAAGATTACGTCGTGTTGCTGTGTGGGATGAAGTGAATAAACAGACAATCGAACTTATTACCAATCACATGACATGGACTGCCAACACGATTGGCGAGCTTTACAAAAGCCGATGGAACGTCGAAATATTTTTCAGAGATATAAAACAATTATTGCACATTAAATCCTTTATAGGAACAAGTCAAAACGCAGTCATGATACAAATCTGGACCGCATTAATAACAATACTCATTTTGAAAGCTCTAAAAGCAATGGCAAAGTTTAGCTGGCATCTTTCTAACCTTGTTGCATTTATTAGATTAAACCTTTTTGTAAAAATTAATCTGCAATACTGGATTGACAAGCCCTTTGAAGAATATGAAGACCCCCCAGTGCATCTTACACAGGGGGTTCTTTTTTAAAACATAAAATTTAAGTTTACTTCCCGCTGAAACCAGTATATCTACTCAACGAACAAAACGTTTAGGACACTATTGATGGAACATTACTATTATTTTCTTTTTGGTTCTTTTTCTTTTGTTGAAATACGTTAACTTGTTAATAAGTTAACACCAATAGAGGTACATTATCCGTTGACCCGAGCTTAAAGGCTCATACACAGATGTAATCCTCTATTGGTTTTCTAAACAAGAATAGCATTAAAGGAATAAAAACCTTTATTAAGACACTTTCAAAAAAAGGAATAAAAGATTTAAGTAACAGTATATTTTGTTTAGAACATACCGGAATTTACAGCAATCATTTAATTTCTTTTCTCACCGACAACAAGCTTAAGGTATGGTTAGAATCTCCGTATCAAATTAAAAAATCACTGGGGCTGCAACGAGGCAAAAATGATAAAATAGATTCCCAGCGCATTGCTATGTACGCTTACAAAAATCGGGAAGAAGTAAAACTTTGGACGCCTCAAAGAAAAGAACTTCAAAAATTAAAACAGTTAACTGGTGTAAGAAAACGCCTGATGAAAAGCATTAATATTTTAACTGTAATATTTGGCGAAGAAGCTTTTTACGGTACCGAAATAATGAAACTAACGAAACAAAGTACAAAAGCTTCTGTAAAAGCGTTGAGAGAAGATTTGAAAGGAATTAATAAAGCAATACTCGAAATTATTAAACAGGATGATCGGCTGAACGAGCTTTTTAAATTAGTTACTTCTGTGCATAGTGTAGGCCAGGTGACCGCGACACAAATAATCATCGCAACAAATGAATTTAAAAGCATTACAGAGGGAAAGAAATTCGCTTGTTACTGCGGTGTAGTTCCGTTTGAACATACATCCGGCACAAGTATTAGGGGGAAAACAAGAGTGTCAAAAATGGCTAATATGGATTTAAAAAAATCGTTACACATGGCAGCTTTATCAGCAATACATTACAAAGGTGAATTGCAAGACTTCTTTTTTAGAAAGGTGGCAGAAGGGAAAAATAAGATGTCGGTACTTAATGCTGTCCGGAATAAAATTGTTCTAAGGGTATTTGCGTGTGTAAGAGACAACAGTAAACAGATTAATTAAAAAACATTCAAAACCTAAAACAATAAGAATGGATAATGGTCCTGAATTTATTGCTGGATTAACAGAAGAATGGAGTAAGATGCACAAGATCGATATTCACTTTATACAACC
>JACDED010000178.1 GCA_013816615.1 Bacteroidota bacterium | reverse complement strand
ACCCGATACAGGTGTTGCGCTATAATTTGGAACAGGTTTTGGAAACACAACCGGACTTCCAGCACTTGAATCAATACAACCAAAACCATTGCTGGCAACTAATTTAACTGTAAATGTTTGTGTTGCAGTAGTTGTATTTGTAAATACGTGATTAGATGGGGCAGTAGTTGTAACAACAGATGGAGAGCCGTCTCCCCAGCTCCATGTATATGAAATCACACCGGGAACAGAAGGAAAGCTTACCTGTAATGGCGTACAACCACTTGCAGGTATCATTGTAAACGATGTAAATGTTTTGGGAAAGATCTGGATCGTATGCACCGCTGTATCTGTACAACCAACACTATTTGTGGCCACTAAAGTTACAGTATTAGTAATTAGTAAAAACGTATTGTTTGTATACGTATGACTTGGATTTAAAACTATTGCTGATGTATTATCTCCAAAAGTCCATGAATAAGTACTGGCGCCAAGTGTGGTATTAGTAAACGTTACAGGCAATGGCGAGCAACCCGGAGTTAAATTGCCGGTAAATGATGCTACCGGCCTGGGCAAAACAGTTAACACTTTTTTAATTGTATCGCTGCAGCCTGCGCCTGTTGAAGCTATTAATGTAATTGTATTATTTACGGTTGCCTGTAATGTATTACTAAAAGTAAAGCCTGGGTTTACTGCCGAAGATGTTGCAGTTGGTGTAACACCAAAGTTCCAAAAATAGTTAATACCGTTTAAAGTAGTATTAGTAAATGTTATTGGGAATGGAGGGCAACCAACAGTTGGTGTAAAAACAAAATTAGCTGTAGGTTTAATATTTGCTGTAATTGTATTGGTTGTTGAATCTTTACAAAAGGCTGTAGCAACAATTAATTTTACTGTAAATGTTGCAGCGGTACTATATGTGTGCGGTGGATTTTGAGTATTTGCAAGTGGAGAACCATCACCAAAATTCCAGGTATAACTATTAATAGCATTTGTACCTGTAACGGTAGATAAATTTGAGAAGCTGGTTATTGATCCAACACAGGTTGATGTTGGAGAAAAAGCAGCTACCGGATTCGGACGCACAATAATAGATGCCGTTTTAGTATTTACACAACCATTAGCACCTGTAACAGTTAATGAAACTATATATGCACCAACAAGCGGATAATTTTGATTTGGTGGAATTTGACTGGTGCTCGTATTGCTATTACCAAAATTCCAACTCCAGGATACAGCACCAATAGAAGATTCATTAAAAACAACATTATTTAAAACATTACACCCAACGGAAGGAGTATTGACAAAGCTCGCGGTAGGGGAAGGCAAAATATTTATGACGACCTGGACGGTAGAAGTACAGGCTGCCCCCGCACCGGGTATAAAAACTGCTAACTGTACAGTATAAGTTCCCGGCGTTGAATACACATTTGTTTTTGGCCCTGTGCCAAGATTAACAAAACCACCACCGGTTCCAAAATCCCATAAATAAGAAAATCCGGCCGGGCTTGCATTTGTAAATGTGATAGGTGCATTTTGACATAACGGTCCCGGTGGTGCCACAAGACTTGCGGTTGGCGGATTAACGATTTGTACATTAATAATAGCAGTATCAACACCACACAAATTACTATCTCTTAACATGACAGAGTACGTGCCAACGGCAGGGTAGGCAATGCTTATTGGTGTTGTAGGCGGCCAGGGTTTCCAATCAATAATTGAATCGTGATTTATTGGTGGCCAGTACATACCAAAGTTCCACCATTCTTGTCTTTGAAAAGTATTACCCTGCGCTAAACAATTTCTTTGTGTTGTATTTGTAAACGTAAATACATTATCTGGCCAGCAACGCACTAACAGATCGGGTGTAATTGCAGCATTATCTACATCGTAAATTTGAATAGGATTAAAATTTGCTATTGTAGGATTTCCGAAGCTACAATAATTCATCGCCTGCAAAGTTATTTGTGTTTGACAGTTAACCGTGTTCTTGAGATAGGTGTGTGTTATAGTTTGTCCGGCATTTGTATAGGTAAACGGAACAGGGGGTGAACCATCACCAAAATTCCAAATAAAATTTGTTGTAGGACTTACATCTGTACTTGAATTGGTAAATGATAATGTTTTTGGAGCACAAGCCTGTGTAACACCACCAATAGGAATTTGTATGGAAGCATTTACGGGTTTTTCCATTACAACAATTCCGGTTAACGTACAATTAAGTGCGGGAATAATAAGTGTAACAATAAAGGTATCTATAGTTGCAGTGTAGTTATGCGTAAGAATTGTATTTGCAGTATACGATCCTCCCGCAACTGTCGGGCTACCATCGCCCCAGTTAATAGTATAAGCACCCCAACTGGTTCCAGACTGAAAGTTAAGCATGTAAGAAGTACCGGTACAACTAATAAAATAAGGATGTGGCGAAGGATTACCAAGGTAATCAAACACAGTAGGGCACTGCGCTTTACCAAAAAAAGAAAAAATTATTAAAATAAAAAGTAATAAGCGTTTAACCATTCTTAATGTTTTACTCTACACATTTTGCAAGTTTGTAAGCCGGGTTCTGTTTCATTCTTTAGTTTAACCCAAAGAGTATATTCTATCATTTATCTTTGCGACCTACCCATTGCGGCTCCTGATAAATCAGGATAAGACGAGCCGCCTTAACTACCGCAACCTATTTGGCCTTTCAACATCCGAGGTTTACCCAACACAATTATCACTAACTATGCTTGTGAGCTCTTACCTCACATTTTCACTATCACCAAACAGCTTGCGCTGTATGGCTACCTTGTTTTCTGTGGCACTGTCTGTTACAAAAACATTTCGATTTTTGCACCCACCCTTTCAGGTGGCGGATTGCCCTATGTTGCCCGGACTTTCCTCCACGGGGTGTTACCCGCGGCGATAGAACAACTTGCATTTAAATTTACATAAAAAAATCTAAAGAGGTTTAAGCGAATTTTAACAACTTGCTATTATTTATTAAGCATTTATACTCCGCTGAGTCAGGGACTTCTACGCATTTATACCTGTTTTTGGCAAATGCAAAAAGCCGGGTTTTGCCCGGCTTTTTTGAAAAAAATAGTGGTTTTTATTAGAATATTTTTGCTTCCACGCTAATTTCAACATTAGCATCTTTTGGCAGGCGAGCCGCTTGGATTGTGGCGCGTGCAGGAAAATCGTTCTTAAAATAAGAAGCATAAACTTCATTCACATGTACAAAATTGTTCATGTCGTTTAAAAAAATAGTGCTTTTTACAACGTTATCATAGGTACAACCACCGGCTTTTAAAATAGCGCCAAGGTATTCCATTACCATTTTAGTTTCCTCTTTAATAGTGGTTTTTACAAGTTGCTTACTTTGAAGATCCATTGCTATAGTGCCACTGATAAACATACTGTCTCCAACAATTATCGCTTGGTTATATGGTCCAATTGGTGCAGGAGCGTCAGGAGTATTGATGATTTTTTTCATAGTTAAAGTTTTAAGCTTAACAAATATAATAAAGATTCGGAAAATGAAACCTGCTAATTTTAAACAAATAGCTTGCTTTTTTAATTCTTGTTTTGTTTCTTTGTTTTTAATAGATGAAAGATCAAACTCATAAAATGTATTTTATTCCCTGCAGTTATCATAATTGCTGGCATATTATGACTTGTATCATGCGCCGATATTAATATTCCGGCAATTTCAATTTTCATTTTTACCAATTTATTTTAAATAGTATGCAAACGATCTCAGATCTTGTATTAGACAAGTTAAACACATTGCTCGTTGTTGTAAACAACAAAGGCGAAGTAGAGTACATCAGTAACTCCGCAAAAACCTTACTTGGGTTTGAACCTGAACAATTATTAGGCAATAACTGGTGGATCATTCCCCGTCAGAATATTGACGAAGGGCAGGCCATTAAGGAAAAAATACTTTCTATGATGTTACACGACTCTTATCGTGTTGACCAGGGTTTTGAGCACGCCTTAAAAACTTCTAAAGGCCTTGTTAAATGGTTTAAATGGAGTTCTGCCATGATGCACGAAGATAAATTAATTGGTATTGGCATTGATATTACCGAGAAAAAACGATCGGAGCAACGAACGCTTGAAATAAACAGAACTTTAACTGCAAAGAACAAAGAAATAACCGATAGTATAAATTATGCACAAAAAATACAGCAAGCCATTTTACCAAGCGATACATTTTTAAAAACAAATTTTAAAGATGGCTTTGTTTTGTATTTGCCAAAAGATATTGTAAGTGGTGATTATTACTTTTTTTATGAAAATGAAGAAACAAAATATGTTGCTGCCATTGATTGTACAGGCCATGGTGTGCCGGGAGCAATGATGTCGGTTATTGCCAACTCATTATTAAAAGAAGTTTTTTATAACAAAGAACTTAAGAAACCCAATGAGATCTTATATGCGTTGGATGAACTTTTATTTGATTCGCTTAATAAAAATAATTTAGATGAGATACGTTATGATGGTATGGATATATCATTATGCGCTGTGAATAAAAAAACAAACGTTTTAGAGTTTGCCGGAGCAATGCGACCTTTATTTTTAGTGCGCAATAACGAATTAATTGAAATAAAAGGTAGTAAATATCCGCTAGGCTATTATTTTGCCGAAAAAGATTTTGTTTTAAATACAGTTCAACTGCAGGAAGGTGACCGGCTGTATCTTACTACTGACGGGTACGCCGACCAGTTTGGAGGAAACAATAATAAAAAACTAAACAGGAAAGCTTTTAAAGAACTTTTACTTTCTTTAGAAGGTATGGATGCAGATGAGCAAAATTCTTTCCTGGATTATGCGTTAAGAAATTGGAAGCAAGATGAGGAGCAAACGGATGATGTTTTAATAATTGGTTTCTTTATTTGATCTGCACTTTTGTAAAATAAAAGATCCCCTGCAGTTTTGTAGGAGATCTTTTTAGTTAATATAAAATTAATTATTATTCGATAATTAATTTGTGAATGCTTTGAACTGTATTTTGATCTGTGATCTTAACAGTATAAATACCTGTAGCAAAATTTGTATTGATCACATGTTTTGCACCACTGATATTTTCGTTAAATACAAGTTTACCTAAATTATCATAGATCTCAACAACAGCTTCAGATGAAAAGCCTTTGCTTTCAATAACAAACATTCCTGTATTGGGGTTTGGATATAAAAGAATATCTGAGTTACCAGAATTACTGGTTAAACCTGTACAAATTGAAACTGTTACGTTTACTGTGGCAGTTGCAGTACAGCCATTAGACCCTGTACCTCTTACAGTATAAGCTGCTGTACCCGCGGGTGCAAAAGCCACACCGTCTACAACAGTTCCTGCCCATGTATAAGTAGTAGCACCACCACCGGTTAAAGTAACACTTGAACCTGAACAAACAAGAGTAGAAGTAGTATTAGCAGTAACAGGAGGAGCCGGGCTAACAGTAATTGCTACTGCAGCTGTACCAGTACAATTACCTGTTAAACCTGTTACAACATAAGTAGTAGAAGTAGAAGGCGCAAATGGAGCTGCATTAGTTCCACCACCCGTCCATGTATAAGTTGTAGCACCGCCGCCGGATAAGGTAATGTTGCTTCCAGGACAAACTGTATTTGTAGTTGTATTTGCAGTAACAGTTGGGTTTGGATTAACCGGAATATTAATAGATGCAGTACCTGAGCAAGCACCTGTTGTACCTGTAACTGTATAAGAAAGTGTTGATGAGGGAGCAAATGGAACATTATTAGTTACACCACCTGACCAGGCATAAGAAGTAGCACCACCACCTGACAGCGTTACATTACCTCCCGCACAAACAGAAGTTGATGTAGTGTTTGCACTAACCGTTGGAGTTGGCGCAACATTCACAACTGAAACAGCGCTAGCAGTACAACATTCTTAATTAACATATAGATCCACCGAAACCCAATAAATAAATTAATTAAAATTTAAACAATTGTTTATTAAAAACGGTTTAGAAAATGAATTCATTATTTTTTTGGCGCCTTAACGGGCTGCTGCGGGCTCAGCTGTTGCCTCGGTTTTTTGCCTTAGCAGGCAAAAGAACTAAACCCTATGCATCCCTGGCGCACAACCCGCAAATTGTTTCGAAAAAAAAAGACAGCGGAAAAATAATTTGATATTAAAATTTTATACCAATCACACAAACATCGTCAACCTGTTCTAATTCACCTTTCCAATCCTGAAAATTTTTAATAAGAGCTTCTGCCTGATTCTTTAAAGGCAATTTATTTATGGCCAGCAATTCATTATTTAATTGCTTGTATTTATATTTCTTGCCTTTTGGCCCGCCAAACTGATCAGCGTATCCATCTGTATACAAATAAAGCGTATCGCCTTTTTGTAAATTAATTTCGTTTAATGTAAAAGCCTCTTCGCGTTCACCTTTACCAACCGGCATTTTATCTTTAGGCAATTCAATTATTTCATCATTATGAATAATGATAGGAGAGTTATTTGCAGAAGCATAAGTGATCTTATTTGTCTTTTTATCTATGCAAAGCAATACACCATCAAAACCATCTTTTTGTTCTTCTTTACTTATTGAATTGATCAAACGTGTACGTGTATAATTTAAAATCTTATCAGGCTGAAGAATTAATTTTTCATTAATAGCCTCGCTTAAAAAACCAATGTTCAACAAACTCATAAAAGCCCCGGGAACTCCATGCCCGGTTGAATCACAAACGGCAAGGAAAAATTTATTATCCTGTTCACAGGCCCAGTAAAAATCACCGCTTACAATATCTTTTGGATGAAATAAAGTAAAATAGTTATTCTTGCCAAGATGTGTGTCTAAAAAATCACTATGCGCTAATAATGTATATTGAATTCTTTTTGCGTAGTTAATAGAGTCGGTGATCTCTTTATTTTTATTCTCAATGATCTCTTTTTGCTCTTCTGTTTGTTTACTTTTAATTTCAATGATGTGTTTTTGTTTACGAATAATTCTAAAACGATTAAAAATAACAACTCCAAAAATAAACACTAATATAAACCCCGTTGTTAATGCAATTTTAAGCAAGCGGTCTTTTGCTATTTGCGCTTTACTCGCCTTTATTTTTTCGTCTTTAACAACGTTTGCCTCGGCATTTTTTATACTATCTCTAACGGTACGACGGTTAAATTCAAACT
>JACDED010000241.1 GCA_013816615.1 Bacteroidota bacterium | reverse complement strand
CCAAATAAGCGATTTTATTTCAGATGAAATTAAAAATATATCGAGCGAAAAGGTCATGTCTATATGCGGATTTAGGTATGTTTTTAACAATTTAATTTGGACTACTTAATAACTGAATTTGGTATAATACCTATCATGTTATAGCTATACCCAATACCTTTTTGGTCGTTAAGCTTTTCGTACAATCTCAATGCTTTTAATTGCATATCCAGGGCTTTTACAAATTCAGATCGACGCCAGTATACAATACAAATATCGCCGTAGGTTTTGGCAATACCTTTTGCATTGTTTATTTTTTTATAAAGCTCCAGAGCCTCTAACTGAACTACAAGTGATGAATCGTAATCTCCATTTTTTTGAAGTAAAATGCCCAGATTATTTGTTGCTTTAGCCAGCCCGTTTGTAAATTTTAGTTCTTTTGCCAATGCCAGCGCTTCGGCATTGTACAGGATCGTTTTTTCTTTATCCTTGGCAAAATAAGCAGCGCATAACTCATTCAAGAGTAACACTTTATTGGTATCTTTCTTCGCTGTTTTTAAAACAGAAAGAAGCGAGTCGATCTTATTTTGTGAAAGAACATGTGTTATGGTTCCTGCAAACGTAACTAATGCAATAACTATTATTTTGAAATGATGCTTTAGGCTTATCATAGCTTATTAAAGATTAAATTTCACTAAAAAGGTTTCAATTTAGTGTCTTTTGCGAAATTAGGTAACTTTTGGGCTCACAAAATACCCACAATTTGGTATCTTTGCCCTAATAATGAAAACCAAGACCTTAAAAAAGAACAAAGTAAACGTAGTAACCCTTGGCTGCAGCAAAAACCTTGTTGATAGCGAAGTATTAATGGGCCAGTTAAAAGCCAATAAATTTGACGTGGAGCATGAGGGTGAAGGCGATGACCATCAAATTGTAATAATAAATACCTGCGGCTTTGTTGATAATGCAAAGCAGGAAAGTATTGACACTATTTTACGTTATGTACAGGCTAAAAAAGAAGGCGCCGTTGAAAAGGTATATGTTACCGGCTGCCTTAGCGAACGCTACAAAAAAGACCTTGAAATTGAGATCCCAGAAGTAGATGCCTATTTTGGAACAAGGGAATTGCCAAAGATCTTAAAAACCTTAAAAGCCGATTATAAACACGAATTGGTTGGCGAGCGCTTGCTTACTACACCACAGCATTATGCTTATTTTAAAATAAGCGAAGGCTGTGACAGGCCATGTAGCTTTTGCGCCATACCTTTAATGCGTGGCAAACATGTGAGTGTTGAAATAGATGAATTGGTTAACCGCGCTAAAATTCTTGCCGGCAAAGGTACCAAAGAACTATTATTAATTGCACAAGACCTTACCTATTACGGTTTGGATATCTATAAAAAACGAGAATTAGCATCCTTAGTAGATAAGTTAAGTGATGTGGAAGGCATTGACTGGTTGCGTTTACACTATGCTTTCCCGAGCGGTTTCCCTATGGAAGTGCTGGATGTGATGAATAAAAAATCTGCTGTTACCAAATACCTTGATATGCCATTGCAACATATTACTGATAATATGTTAACCAGCATGCGCCGTGGTATTACCAAACAAAAAACAATTGATCTTGTAAATAAAATTCGTGATAAAGTGCCCGGCATTGCTATTCGTACCACGCTAATTGCAGGTTACCCCGGCGAAACAGAAAAAGATCATGAAGAAATGTTAAAGTGGGTGGAAGAAAGTAAATTTGAACGTTTAGGAATTTTCACTTACTCGCACGAAGAAAATACACATGCACATTTATTAAAAGATGATGTTGCCGAAAAAGTAAAACGTAAACGTGCAGATGCTGTTATGGCTTTGCAACAAGATATCTCTTACAAACTGAACCAACAAAAAGTAGGACAAACCTATAAAGTTTTATTTGACAGGAAAGAAGGAGAATATTTTATTGGAAGAACAGAGTTTGATAGTCCGGATGTAGACAATGAAGTATTAGTAAAAGCAATTGGAGATACTTATGTGCGTATTGGTGATTTTGCAAATGTAAAAATTACTGAAGCAAGTGATTTTGATCTTTATGGGAATTTAATTTAAACCGAATAGCATGAAGAAATTATTTTTATTAGCATTTGCCTTTATAACTGTTAGCAGCTTTGCGCAAACTGTTCAAAATAGCAATTATGGTACTGCCGGTTATATTAAAGATGATGGTACAGTTCAAAATTCAAACTATTCCACCATTGGTTAATTTA
>JACDED010000177.1 GCA_013816615.1 Bacteroidota bacterium | reverse complement strand
ATTTTATTACTAATTAAAAGTAAAAAGCCTCTATAAAAATAGAGGCTTTTGTTTTCTGATTATTTTAATTCACAATCACTTTTTGTATTTACCGTCATAACATAAGTTACCGGGCCATTTGGTGTAAAATCCTGGTAGTTATAAGTATAACTACCTTCCTGGCTTATACAAGTTTGAGCATATATATTTTTCTTTTTAATTTTTTTGTATGTGTCTTTACTCGTTGTTGAAGGCTGTGGTGTATAAGTGTAGCCGGGTTCGGTTGAAGTTTGAGAAACAGTAGAATTTGTACAAGTACAGGTTCTGTCTTTTTTGCATGCAGTAAAAGTTACGCAGGTAATAGCTGCAATTAAAATCATTTTTTTCATTTTATATTTTTATTGGTTTTTGATACAACGCATTTTTTGCGGATTTATTATAATAAAAAAAACCCCTATTTTTTAGATAGAGGTTTTTAGAATTTGTATTTTATATTTTCGAAATGTATCCTGAGGTAAACTCGGGATAAGTGATCTCTAATCTTTTGCGAAATGCAAAGCTAAGAGCCTGCTTACATCATTCCGCCCATACCGCCCATATCAGGGGTACCACCCATTGCTTGTTTTTCTTCTTTTTTCTCAGCTAAAACGCAATCAGTTGTTAATAGCATTGCTGCCACTGAAGCTGCATTTTCTAATGCTACACGACTTACTTTAGTAGGATCAATAACACCTGCTTTTAATAAGTTCTCATACACTTCTGTTCTTGCATTAAAACCAAAATCATCTTTACCTTCTTTTACACGTTGTACAACGATAGATCCTTCGATACCACAGTTTGTGCAAATTTGACGTAAAGGCTCTTCTAATGCACGTTTAACAATAGCAATACCTGTATTCTCATCATCGTTAGCACCTTTTAATTTTTCTAATGCAGAGATGGCACGAATATATGCAGTTCCACCACCCGGTACAATTCCTTCTTCAACCGCTGCACGTGTTGCTGCTAAAGCATCATCCACACGGTCTTTTTTCTCTTTCATCTCCACTTCACTTGCTGCACCAATATATAACACTGCAACACCGCCGGCTAATTTTGCTAAACGCTCTTGTAATTTTTCTTTATCGTAATCAGATGTTGTTGATTCGATCTGCGCTTTAATTTGATTTACACGTGAAGTAATATCTGCTTTTTTACCGGCACCATTTACAATCGTTGTATTATCTTTATCAATAGTGATTTTTTCTGCTTTACCAAGATCGGTTAATTGCATATCTTCTAATCTGCGGCCTTGTTCTTCGCTAATGTAAGTTCCGCCGGTAAGTATGGCAAGATCTTCTAACATTGCTTTACGACGATCACCAAAACCAGGAGCTTTCACTGCACAAATTTTTAAGTTAGCGCGTAAACGGTTAACTACTAGAGTTTGTAATGCTTCGCCATCTAAGTCTTCAGCAATAATTAATAATGGTTTTCCTGTTTGAACTGCTTTTTCAAGAATTGGTAATAATTCTTTCATCGCAGAAATTTTCTTTTCATAAATTAAAACGTAAGGGCTTTCCATAACCACTTCCATTTTATCTACATTAGTTACAAAGTATGGAGAAATGTAACCACGGTCAAATTGCATCCCTTCAACAACTTCCACAGTTGTATCCGTTCCTTTTGCTTCTTCAACAGTAATAACACCTTCTTTTTTCACCTTGGCCATTGCGGTAGCGATTAGTTTACCTATTTCGCTATCGTTATTTGCAGAGATAGTAGCAACTTGTTCAATTTTTTTGTTCTCGTTACCAATATTTTGAGATTGTTTTTTCAAATTCTCAACTACTGCTATAACAGCTTTGTCTATACCGCGTTTAAGGTCCATTGGATTAGCACCTGCAGCAACGTTCTTTAAACCCGCAGTAACAATTGCTTGTCCTAATACAGTTGCTGTAGTTGTACCATCACCTGCTACATCAGCAGTTTTAGAAGCAACTTCTTTTAATAATTGCGCGCCCATGTTTTCAACCGGGTGGCTTAATTCAATTTCTTTTGCCACTGTTACACCATCTTTTGTAATTTGAGGTGAACCAAATTTTCTATCAATAATAACGTTACGTCCTTTTGGACCTAAAGTAACTTTTACTGCATTTGCCAATGCATCAACTCCGCGTTTTAAAGCATCGCGGGCTTCTATATTAAAGGTGATATCTTTTGCCATTTCTTATTTGTTTATTTTTTATTTATTTGGATTCAGGATTCAAGACTTATAGACTCAAGACAGTCTTGTTTCTTGTTGTCTTATGTCTTTAAGTCAATTAGATAATCGCGTATATATCGCTTTCTTTCATGATAAGGTATTCTTTACCTTCAACACTTAATTCAGTACCTGCATATTTGCCATACAGAACAATATCGCCAACTTTAACTGTCATTGGTTCATCAGGCTTTCCGTTACCAACGGCTACTACTTTGCCACGCATTGGTTTTTCTTTTGCCGTATCAGGAATAATAATTCCTCCGCTTGTTTTTGTTTCAGCCGGAGCAGGTTCTACAAGTACTCTGTCTGCTAAAGGCCTTACGCTTAAATTTGATTTTGCCATATTAATTAATGTTTAATGTATTTTTTGCAAAGGTAACTTCATAAACCGTACCAAGCCAGTTTTTTAATAGAAAATGGTCAAAATGTGCATAAGAATAAGATTTTTGACACTTTTTGGTGACAAGGTGACACTTCTCAAAAAAGAGTTTATTTCACCCTTTGTCCGTTCTGGTATTTAACCAAAAAACCGTTGTAACCTTTGGTAACAAGCTCTTCGCGTTTTTTTAAAGCCTCTTCTTTGGTAGTGTATTCGCCAATTAAAACCTTGTAAACGGCACCGTCTTTTTCAATGGTCACTTTGCCAAGATCAGCATATTTTGCTTTTCCGGGATCAGTACTAAAAGTACCTATTTGAACCAGAAAAGTTAAGCCTGGCTGGGCTACAGTTAAAGTGTTACTTGAAGTAGAAACGATTGTATTTCCCACAGCTGCAATTGTTGGAGTTGTTACTGCCGGAACTGTTTTTGTTGGCACCACAGTAATAACAGTGTTTGATTGAACTACATTAATTGTAGTTGTTACAGGTGTAATCGTTGGCGTAGTTACAGTAGCCGTTGTATTATTAACCGCAGAAGTTTCAGGTTCATCGGGCAAATAACTCAAGGTTTTTGTAACACCGGTTGGGTCTATCTTTATATCAATTTGCTGACCAATTACTTCTTTTTTTGTACCATTATCCATGTAAAGAAATTTATGGTATAAAATATACGGGCCTGTTGCTAAAGGTGCTCTTAATTTAAATGATACTATGAACTCGGCTTCAGCGGGAATTGTAACCCAAACAATTTTAAGCCGGCTTTTCTCAAACGTAAAATAACCGGTTTTACTGTTTCCTTCCGTTGCTTCAAAACCTTGCGGTAACTCCATTTCATACTTAGAAAAATTACCAATACTGCCTTTGTTTATTTTAACTTCTACCTTAAGATCGGATGTAGGCGTCACAACGGGTGGCAGATTAGTAACCATGGTTACCTGGGCGCGCTGAGATAAAGTAATGAAGAATATTAAGACTAAAATGTAAAAATGCTTCATGATAAGGTTTTAAACAAAGGTATAAAAAGGAAGTAAAAAATAAGATTTATCTTAATTAATGTGATTAATCTTATAAATTTGGCAACCAAAATGAGATCCTTTTTTTTGTATTTTATAATTATCTTTTTTCAATTTAAAATTACCGCACAGGTTATTAATATTGAAAGTAAGCGTTTTTTACAGGACACCAACGGCTTTAGAGGAAAGGCAGATCTTAACTTTAACATTAATCAAAATACAAGCCAGGTCATCTCGCTTGGTATTAATATTCATAGCCAATATGTACATAACCGAAGCAGAGTATTGGCCATTGGCGATCTTGCTTTTATAAAAGCGGGTACAAAAGATTTTGTTAATTCGGGCTACCAGCATTTTAGATATAATTATAAATTAAATAAGATAATAACCTGGGAAGTATTTATCCAGGCTCAATACAATAAGGTTTTATTACTCGACAGGCGTTATTTGGCAGGCACGGGGCCGCGTTTTAAACTGGTTAAAACACCAAATGTTAGAATTTATACTGCTGCATTGTATATGTTTGAATACCAAAGTCAAAATAACGATTCGATAGAAAGTTACAATAACCGTATTAGTTGTTACATTACTTTTGGAATTAGTTTTAAGAGAGTTGAATTCGCTTCAACTACCTTTTATCAGCCAAACCTGGCAAATTTTGATGATTATAGGATCGCTAATGATTCGGCTTTTGAAATCCTAATTACCAATCATTTTAATTTTAAGGTTGGCTTTAACCTTTTGTATGATACAAGACAGCCAATTGGCATTCCAGATCTTACTTATATATTAAAGAATGGCTTAACCTATAAATTTTAAGCATAAAAAAAGCCGCTCTTTTGAAGCGGCTTTTTATTTATTTAAATATTTTATTTCTTAAAATCAACTTTATAAGAGATTCCTTTTATGTAGATAGTTCCGCTGTTATCGCAAGGAGCACCTTCAGTACCGTAGTCAATAACTCTTGGCTCTTTATCTTTTGAAGTACCTGTAGTAAATGATGCAACACCATTAATAATCGGGTGAAACTCAGAATTAACAATAGCTACAGAAGGAGTTGTAGTAATCCCAATAGCTTTATCAGGTGAACATCTGTAATCTCTAACTAATGGCTTTTCTGTACTAACTGAATAAGTAAATGGCACATTGCCAATTGTTGTACCTCTGAAAGTACCGTCATACTCAACAATTGCAGCACTCCAGGTAACAGCTGTTAAAGCAGTTGGAGCTAATTGAGCTGTGTTTTGTAATGTTTTATATAAAGTTCCAACCCAATCAATTCTCTTAGTTGGATCAGCAACATTTACAATTTTAAAATAACCATCAACACTCCATTTTAATTTAGTGGTAGCAGGATTTGGGTTTGCTGAAGGAGCTAAATTCTTAATACGTGTCATACCGGCATTAAGTGAAACTGAATCATCAATTGACCAACCATCTACGGTGTAATCAATTAATTGAAGGTTTCCGTTAAATCCGTAATCACGGTAATAGTTAGAGTTAATATCTGTAAATGAATAAGTCATTACAATTCTACCGTTACGTGTTTTACCATCTGCACATATAACATTACTCCATGTAATTTGTGCAGATTGAGGAGCAAGTGTATTATTAATAACAGTCATTGTTCCCGTAGAATTAGCTGCAGGAGAAACAAACTTTGGATAAGCATTCTCACCTAAAAAGCCACAGATCATATCTATATCTGAAATAGCTGAAGTTGCGAAACTCGCTTCAATAGCGCTATCAAATTCCATATCGGCTACCGGAGCCTCAGTTACTTTTTTATTACAGCCTGCAATGAAAATTGCCGAAGCCACTAAAATTGAAAAACCTAAAGTAATTTTTTTCATTTTGATAAATAGTTTTGAAATAATTTGTTGCAATTTAGCAAAAATATTTGAACCAACAAAATATGTTAAAAAAATGCTTGTATTTCCAAATTGTAAAATAAACCTGGGCCTTAATATCACCCAAAAAAGAGAAGATGGTTTTCATAATATCGAAACCGTTTTTTATCCTGTAAACTGGTGCGATGCCCTTGAGGTTATTGAGCTTCAGGGTAATGAACCTGCGTTTGCATTTTCGCATACAGGCTTGCAGATCGATGGCAAATTAGAGGACAATCTTGTTTATAAAGCATGGAAATTAATGGCCGAAATTAAGCCGGTTCCACCCATAAAAGTACACCTGCATAAAACCCTTCCTATGGGTGCCGGCTTAGGTGGAGGCAGCGCTAATGCTGCATTTTTTATCGATCAATTAAATAAACAATGTAATTTGGGCTTTTCAGCAGAGCAAAAAAACAACGTGGCTTCAAAATTAGGAAGCGATTGTAGCTTTTTTCTCAATAATAAGCCTGTTTTCGCTAAAGGTAAAGGCAATGAGTTCTCTGATATTATGGTGGACCTTTCTGCATATTATATTTTAGTTGTTTACCCCAACATTCATAGCAATACTAAAGATGCTTATTCAGGAATTACACCTGCTCCAGCAAAAAAAGATCTTAAAACCATTCTTCAAACTACGCCGGTTAGCAAATGGAAAGATGAATTGACCAATGATTTTGAAAGTACAGTGTTTATAAAGTATCCTCAAATAAAAAAATTAAAAGAAGATCTTTACACATCAGGTGCTTTGTATGCCTGCATGAGTGGTAGTGGTAGCAGTGTTTTTGGCATCTTTAATAAAAATCCTTCATTAAATTTTGATCCGGCTTACAGATTTTATTTACAAACACCTGCCAAAAAAGCTTTGTAGATATTAAAAAACTTTTTTCCTTTGTTACCGGTAAATGAAATTCAATTTTCAAATAAAGTATAAGTATAAATGGCTCCCATGCCATTAACCTATTATTTGAGAGCTACGGTCTCTCTTTCATTCGAAATTCAATTTATCAATCACCTTATTAAAAATTAAACACTATGTTACTTGTATTAAAATTTGGCGGCACCAGTGTTGGGTCGGCCCAAAGAATAAAAGACCTTGTAAAATTAACAGTTAACGATACACCTAAAATTGTTGTTTTAAGTGCTATGAGCGGTACAACAAATGCTTTGGTAGAAATTTGTAACTCGCTTTATTTAAAAAATGTAAAGCAGGCTACCGAACAAATAAATACTTTAAAACAAAAATATTTTACCGAAATAAAAGCGCTTTATTCAAGAGAAGAAAGCCTTCAAAAAGCCACTAATTTAATTGATAATCATTTTGCTTACATCACCGCTTTTACATTAGATATGTTTACGGCAAATGAAGAAAAAGCAATTCTTGCACAGGGCGAATTATTAAGTACCGCCCTTTTCCATTATTATCTTGAAGAAATTAATATTGAGTCTGTTCTTTTACCTGCGCTTAATTTTATGCGCATTGATGAGAACGATGAACCAAACTTAGAGTACATTGAAAAATATATTTTTGAAGAACTGAACAAACATAAAGGACAAAAATTATTTATTACACAAGGTTATATTTGTCGTAATGCTTTTGGTGAGATTGATAATTTAAAACGTGGCGGCAGTGACTATACAGCTTCTATTATTGGCGCTGCTATAAAAAGTCCTGAAGTACAGATATGGACTG
>JACDED010000054.1 GCA_013816615.1 Bacteroidota bacterium | reverse complement strand
CCGTTGAGATTGTTGGCGGCGGCGGCTCAGGTGGCGGAAATGGTACCGGTGGCGGTGGCGGCGGTGGTTATGCTAAAGGTGTTTATACTGTAACCCAAGTTCTACCCTTGCCGTTAAAGTTGGCGTAGGCGGCTCAGGTGCAGCTGCAGGCACAACAAGCGTGGGTGGATTGCTTTCTGCAACCGGCGGTGTAAATGGAGTATCTGTTGGTAACCCTGCCGTTGGTGGTGGTGGCGCCGCAGGTGTTGGTTCTGGTGGAACACAGGTAAATAGCAATGGTGGAGTTGGAGGTGGTGGTTATTATACCTATTTCGGTGGTGGTGGTGCTGGTGCAGGCGGCCCTTTAGGAAATGGCACTAATGGTGGAAATGTAATGGCCTGGACTGGTAGTAATTGTTTACAGCCCGGCGGCACAGGTGGCAATGGTGGCGGAGCTCCAGGTGGTAATGGTGGAAAAGGTTCAGGATTTACTGACGCATCATGTAATAACAATAATCCTTCATTACCCGGTGGTAATTTTGGCGCAGGTGGTGGTGGTGGAAACGGAAACAGTGGACCAGGAAGTGCAGGTGCTGGTGGCTATTGCCAGATCTCATGGGTTAGTTGTGCTACGCCAGCAGCACCATTAAATATAACACCTGCTGCAAATCAAACTATTTGCGCCAATAATTCAACTACTTTAACTGTTACCTCAACACTTACTACTAACTGGTATTCGTCACCATCATCTACAGTAGTACTTGTAAATGGTTTATCTTATACCACACCAACATTAACTGCGGGTAGTTACACTTATTACGCTGCTTCTACAAATACATGTGGTGAAGGTCCGCGCACAGCAGTCAACATTAATGTTAATGCTATTCCAAGTGTAAGTGTTTCATCAAGCGCTTCATTAATTTGCAATGGACAATCGGCAACTTTAACAGCAAATGGCGCTAATACTTATTTGTGGAATACAACTTCTACAAATACAGCTATTACAGTTTCTCCAACCGTTACAACTTCTTATACAGTTACCGGAACAACAAACAATTGTGCAAACACAACTATTGTTACGCAAAACGTTTCTGCTTGTACAGGTATAACATCAGTGAGTGCAAACCCTCAAGCATTAACTATATATCCAAATCCAAACAAAGGTGATTTTACAATTTCAACAAATTCAGAAATGAATTTATCTATTATAAATAATTTAGGCCAACTGGTAAAAAATATTTCTATTACCGCAGCAAATAATTATAAAGCTTCAGTAACAGATCTGCCTAACGGAATTTATTTTATTACAAGCTCAGATAATAAAAGCATCAAACAAAAAATTATTGTTGCTAAATAATAATACTAAACCTTAATGTTTATAAAGGGAAGCGCTATTGCTTCCCTTTTTTTTATTCTAAAATTACAATACCTTTAGCTTTTAAAATTGTTTTATGGAATACAGGAGACTTGGAAAATCGGGATTACAGGTAAGCGCGCTTTCTTTTGGAAGCTGGGTTACTTTTGGAAAACAAATTGGTGATAACACTGCTGATGAACTGATGAGCATTGCTTATGATAACGGCGTTAACTTTTTTGATAATGCCGAAATATACGCGCGTGGAAAATCGGAAGAAGTGATGGGCGCAATTTTAAAGAAAAAAAATTGGGCAAGAAGTTCGTTTGTTCTATCAAGCAAAGTGTATTTTGGATTTGAAGATGGCAAGCCCAATCAAATAGGTTTATCACGCAAACATATAATTGAAGGTTGTCATGCAGCACTAAAACGTTTACAGGTAGATTATGTTGATCTTTTATTTTGTCATCGTCCAGATAAAAACACGCCTATCGAAGAAACAGTTTGGGCCATGAATACCCTAATACAACAAGGTAAAATTTTATACTGGGGCACCAGCGAGTGGGCCAATGATGAATTAATGGCGGCTTTTGTTTTTGCCGAGAGAAATCATTTAATAGGCCCAACAATGGAACAACCTCAATACAATATGTTCGAGCGAATCAAACTGGAAAAAGATTATTTGTTATTATTTAGAGATTTTGGTTTGGGAACAACAATATGGAGTCCCTTAGCAAGTGGTTTGTTAACCGGAAAATATAATAACAGTATGCCAACAGATAACCGTTTGCACATTGACGGAATGGACTGGTTAAAAGAAAGAACTTTAGGTGACCAATCAAGAATCGAAAAAACAAAATTATTAGATATTGTTGCAAAAGAAATTGGCACTACCCTACCAAAATTAGGAATTGCCTGGTGCGCAAAAAATCCAAATGTAAGTACTGTTATTTTAGGCGCCAGTAAAGCTGAGCAATTAAAAGAAACTATTACATCGTTAGATACATTGCCTTTGCTTACAAATGAAGTAATGGAAAAAATAGAGGTTATTTTACAGAATAAACCTCTGCAACCGCTATTCTAATTTAAAAAAAATAAATTGTCATTCCGGCCTTGAGCCGGAATCTCTGTTCTTTGTCTTTATAGTTCAAAGAAGTGCTGAGATTCTGAATCAAGTTCAGAATGACAGGTAAGCGTTATTGCATTTTATTTCTTGTCAGCTGGTTTAAATCCTAAGCTCAAACTGTTTACACAATAACGCAAACCGCTTGAAGTTGGGCCATCATCAAATAAATGCCCTAAATGACCGCCACATTTTGCGCATACAATTTCAGTACGGATCATGCCATGAGAAAAATCTTTTATTTTTAATACACGGTCCCCGCCCCCTACCTCGCCATCAAAGCTTGGCCAACCACAATGACTATCAAATTTTTCTTCGTTAGAGAATAATTCTGTCCCGCAGCCACCACAGGTATAAAAACCTTTTTCTTTATGCTCTAAATATTCGCCTGTTCCCGGACTTTCAGTTCCTTTTTGGCGTAATACATAATATTGATCAGGCGTTAATATTTTTTTCCACTCTTCGTCTGTTTTTTTATAGCTCGTATCCATAGGTTTTTTGTTGCTTGTTGTTGATTCTTCTTTTGTTGGTGTAACGGGCGTTTGACAAGACACTAAGCCAAATGCTGCTACTAAAATTGATGATAAAATTAATTTTTTCATATCGTTTATTTCTAAGAAGTCTTGTGAGCGGCTTCTAACCTATATACGATCACAATACTTAAACCTTTCAAAATTTACAAATTTTAACAATTATGCCGCAAATTTAAACACATAGAAACATAGTTTTATTACAAGTTTTATAGGGATCATAGTTTTTCGCTTCGGCGAAACTAATGTGTTTCTTATTAGGCATGAAGTTGATTTTCATTTCTATGTGGTTAAATTTATGATTATCGTTTGCTCCTCATTTTAACCTCTTCTATCAACTTGTCTTCGCTGCCGTGACGCTTTTTAATATGGATAAAAGAACCTTCGCCCTTATCTGCAATCTCCTTTAAATTTTTCATGGCGTCTTTATCATTACCAAAAGCTACTGTAGAAAGAACAATTTTTTTATCTAATTGTTTTTGTGTCCATGTATTTTGGTCTTCACTATAAAAACGGAATTTTCCATCCGTAGCCATAATAATTTGATTATTGCCTTCTTTAATAAAATGTTTTTGTGCTAATTGCTGACTAAATAAAATGGCTTTATTGCCTTTGGTTAGCCCTTTTGCTTTTAAACCATCTACAATATCGTGCAACTGTTTTTTGTTCGATCCGCTAACACCTTCTTTAATTATTTTCACGCTATCAGCATAAGTAACCAAAGTAATTACATCTACTTCGCGCACAGCATCAATTAATGTATGCATAGCAGATTTCATTAAAGGTAATTTTAAAGAGTCTTTCATGGAACTGCTCACATCAATTAAAAATAAAATATTATTAGGCTTGTATGCAAGCAAAGAAATTTCGTTTGGATTCTCCATAGGGATCTTTACAGCCGGCTGCTCCCAAATAGTATCTGTTTTACCGGGTGTTGTAGAGTTATCCGGAATTTTATTTGAGTTATCTCTTTTTTCTTTAGGAGCATTTATAACCATAGGTTCAGTTGTTGTTTTTATTGAAGTATTCTTTCGATTACCAAAATAAAAACAAGCTGTTTTATCATCGCTCTTTATCTTTGCAAGATCGCCTGAGACTGTCAGCTCATAAGGCTTTAAATTATCACTGCTTATTAAATTAATTTTCTTTTTAAACTTTCCGTCTTTATCCGGCAAAAAAGAAATAATAATTAAACAGGTATCATCGGGTAACAGCGTTTTTTTTGAACTGTAAACTTTTACACCTCTGTCTGCATCGGCACGCATTAAAAAAACCTTTTTACCAGTGTTGTTCTTTACTAAAACATCCCCTTTTATTTCATAGGCTTCTTTAATATCGCCAAGATCAGTGTTTTGCTGATTAAATTGCAATTGTGCCTTGCTAATTAAACTAAAAAAAATAAAAAATAAAAAAAACTTGTTGATCATAATTATATAATACAAAGATCAGGCAAATGTTAAACCTTTAACAAAAATTGGTTGAGCAAGACTTAAACCGTTTTTCCTCCAACATTTTTCTTCATCGTGAATAAGATGATGAAGCCTAAAATAAAATAGACGATCAATGATAAAATAGACGGACGCATACCGCCAACCATTTCGCTAATAACACCAAAGGTTATTGTGCCTAAGATCATACCCATTTTTTCCATTACATCGTAAAAACTAAAAAAACTGGTGTTATCCTGCGTATCATCGGGTAATAATTTACTGTAAGTGCTTCTTGATAAAGCCTGAATACCGCCCATTACAAAACCAACTAAGAATGCAACAATATAAAAGTGGATTGGCATACGCGCTACCATATAGGTGAATACGCAAATAAAGATCCAGATAAAAATAGCGATCATCAACGATTTAATGTTGCCGATCTTTTCTGAAAGCTTAGAAAAGAAAAATGAACCGGCAATACCTACAAATTGAATAATTAAAATGCTTACGATAAGTGATGTTGTTTTTGCCTGCTCATTTTCCCAGGTAATTTCGTTACGCGCAAATAAAACAGCAACCACCATTATCGTTTGCACACCCATATTATAAAAAAAGTAACCGGCTAAAAAGCGTTTTAATTGCGGTAAATGTTTTATTTGTTTTGCAACTGAGATCAATTCTTTAAAACCTTTTGAGAATAAATTATTTTTGTCGGTTCCGTGTGCTGCGTGATTTAATTTTGGAAGATTTTTAAAAGTGTATTGCGCAAAGCCAATCCACCAGATACCTACAAATAAAAAACTGTATTTTGCAGGAATGTGCAATACCATAATACTTACCAAACATAAAATTAAAAGTAAAGAACTGCCAAAATAACCCATTGCAAAGCCCCGCGCGCTTACTTTATCCTGATTAGCCTCTGAAGCTATCTCAGGCAAATAAGAGTTATAATAAACGAGGCTTCCCCAAAAACCAACCGTAGCGGTAATAAATGGAATAAAGCTTAATTCTAAATTATATTTCGAGAAGAAAAACAAACCCATGCAGGAAAGTGCACCTAAATAACAAAAGAACTGGAGGAAACGTTTTTTGTTCCCTAGGTAATCTGCAATACCACTTAAAATAGGTGAGATCAAAACAACAATAGCTAATGCGAATGCATAAACGAAAGAATAAATGTTTTGGTTCTCAAAGGTCTTTCCAAAAAAAGTAACGGTGTGAGAAATAATTTCTCCCGCATCATTTTTTGTAGAAGTTACCGCATCATAAAAATTTGGAAAAATAGCAGACGTTATTACCAGGGGAAATACGGAGTTGGCCCAATCATAAAACGTCCATGCTTTTATTGTTTTAGGATCATCGATTTTTAAATTTCCTTCTGCCATATTTTTATTTTTTAATGATTTGAAATTCAACGCGCCTGTTCTTTGCTTTACCTTCGTCAGTATTGTTAGTTGCTACGGGCTGTGTACTACCAAAACCTTTAAAGTACATTTTATTTTGAACACCTTTTTTAATTAAATATTCAAATACTTCGCGTGCGCGCAACTCCGACATTTTTTGGTTCTTGCTTTTTAAACCGGTATTATCACTGTGGCCGTTGATCTGAATTTCTATCGTAGGATTCTTTAAAAGATACTGGGCCAGTTTATTTAATTCCTGATACGACTCTGGCTGCAAATAATACTTGCCATTAGTAAAGAAAATATTATTTAAACTTACCTTATCACCTACTTTAATATCTTTATTAACTTCTAATGTTGAATCAGCTAAAGGATCGCGGTAATTGGGGCCAACAATTTCAACATCCACCTGCTCTTCATAGGCTTTGCTTTTTACCAGTTTTACCTCATCAACAAAATAATAGGCTTCTTTGTATCCAACTTTAAAAAGGTTCATGCGCACCATATCTTTTTTAATTTTTGGGGCGAAATTGCCAATGGTAATGTACTTTTCGCCTCCATCTGCCTTATAAATGCCTTTAATAGTGAACCATTCGTGAGCCTTAAAAAGTCCGCCTTTTTTGGCTATAGTATCTACAAGATTGGCTTTTACAGCATCAGCCTGTTTACTGTACCCTGCCTTGTTTATTAATACACCAAAACTATGTAAAACCGCATTGCTCCAGTAAGCCAGGCGTACCTGCATGGAGAATTCATATACAGTACCCCTGTGTAGAGGCTCTGCCAGCTTTACCTGTAAAAACTCTTTATACCTTTTTTGAAAGCGGAACCCCGTGTAACTATCGCCCGAATAAGCCCCTTTTTGTGCCGTTGTATCATTATCCAGTGGATTGTGATAATAATCTATAGAGCCTATTGGCCTCCAGGGCACGGCCTGCTTAATATTGTTGGTTTTACGGCGATAATTCTCAAAACTGCCATTTGGCACCAGGTTCTTTTCCGGTTTAGGGGTTAGCACGGTTTGGCCAAAACCCGCAAAACCAAGCAACATCACTAAATTCAAAAGAAAACCCGCCCTCATATTACAAAAATAACCTTTAATAAATTTTATAGCTAAAATTGTTTTTAACACTTGCATATTCAAAAAAAAACGTATATTTGCCTTCCAAATTTTAGGGTAAAAACAAAGAAATTAACAACAATGGCAAATCATAAATCCTCTATCAAACGTATTCGTTCTAACGATGCTAAACGTACCGAAAATCGTTATTACGCAAAAACTACACGTAATGCTGTAAATAAATTACGTACTTCTACTTCTAAAAAAGAAGCGCAAGACTTATTACCAAAAGTATCGAGCATGATCGATAAATTAGCTAAAAAGAATGTAATTCATAAAAACAAAGCTGGTAACCTTAAGTCAAAATTGGCTAAAAAGGTAGCCACTATTAAATAATTTCAATAAGGGTTTCCCCTTCTTTAAAGCCCGCACGGTAAACGTTGCGGGCTTTTTTTGTTTGTGGTCTTACCATTTTTTCGTCACCACTTCGCACCAAGTCCCGCCGTTGGTAAGGATTTATTTCAGCCAACAGGATCGCCAGACTTTCCTAACAATGCGCCGTTAACTATTGGCGGCTTACTAATTGATTTAGTAACTTTATTGCATTAAATTTACAATTCTGTAATTATTGAGAAAATCATGAAAAAAGCGTATATATTTCCAGGACAAGGCTCACAATTTTCAGGAATGGGTAAAGAGCTTTACGAAAACAACCCTTTAGCAAAAGAATTATTCGAAAAAGCCAACGATATTCTTGGTTTTAAGATAACAGATGTCATGTTTGCCGGGACTGATGAAGAATTAAAACAAACTAATATCACACAACCTGCTATCTTTTTGCATTCGGTAATATTAGCTGCTATTAATGCAGATTCATTTAGCCCGGATATGGTTGCAGGCCATTCCTTAGGTGAATTTTCTGCACTTGTAGCCAACAAATGTCTAAGCTTTGATGACGCGCTAAAGCTGGTTTATAAACGTGCCCTTGCTATGCAAAAGGCCTGCGAAATAAATCCAAGCACCATGGCTGCTATTTTAAACTTAGAGGATAAGATCGTTGAGGATATTTGTGCTGAGATCACTAAAAGTGGGCATGTTGTTGTGGCAGCTAATTATAATTGTCCAGGCCAATTAGTTATTTCAGGAAGTATTGAAGGCATTAACATTGCCTGCGAAAAATTAAAAGCAGCAGGCGCAAAACGCGCATTAGTGTTACCTGTTGGCGGCGCTTTTCATTCGCCTTTAATGGAACCGGCCCGCGTTGAACTGGAAGCTGCTATTAATGCAACAAATTTTAACATGCCTATTTGCCCTGTTTACCAAAATGTAACAGCTAAAGCTGTATCAGCCCCAAAACAAATACAAAACAATCTTGTTGCACAATTAACCGCGCCTGTAAAATGGACACAAAGTGTACAACAAATGGTAGCTGATGGCGCTACACAATTTATTGAAGTAGGTCCTGGTAAAGTTTTACAGGGATTAGTTAAAAAAATAAGCGGCACATCAGAAGCCGTTAGCGTTTAATTGGATTAAAGACAAAAGACTCTATGAAGAAAATTCTTGTAATAGTTTTACTGATCTCTTTGCAAAAAGCAAATGCTCAATTCTTTCGCGGGGTTGGTATATTTGGTGCAGTAGATCATTCGTGCCATTATTACAATAATGAGGATGCCGATAAGAGAACACTTGATCCCTTAGACTATAATTCTTCTACATACACTTATTACTATCCCCGAAATCATATCTCACGCGAATATTTTAGCTGGGGTGCAGGTATTTTTGCGGAGTTATTACCTTACGACCGGTTTCGTTGGCAAACCGAATTTGAATTCACGCATAAGGGCGCTAAAGAAAAAGAACTGATCGATCCTTTTTTTGGTACGCGTACCGATGGCTTCTCGGTAAATAAATACACATATATTCAATGGAATAATTATTTGAAATTTTATAATCCTATTGGTCTTTCCTCACATTGGTATTTAATGCCGGGTATACGCTTAGAATATTTGTTTTCACAAAGCATCTCTGCTTATGCGCCTTATGCAGGCAGTTTTCCTAAAATATTTTTTAGCGGCGATGTGGGCCTGGGATATGAGTTTCCTTTATTCAAGAATTTTTATGGCTTTACCGAATACCACTGGAACCCTGATATACTTTCGCATAAAAAAGATGCAGTGAGTTATCGTAACCGTACCTTTGAATTACGTATTGGTATTATGTACAGACCGCGAAAAAGAAATATTGACGATTGCAATGCCCCGCGTTATAACGGGCCCGCTTACTAATTAAAATTAATTTTTAAGAAATTATGGTAATGACAAAAGACGTTTTATTTTCTTTAACCAAGGGGGCTTTTGCGCCACAGGAAGAAATGTTGGAAGTGGCCCGTAAAAAAGGCAAATTGTATATCGGTATTCCCAGAGAAGTTGCTTTCCAGGAAAACCGTGTAGCACTTGTGCCTGATGCTGTTGCCTTATTAGTAAATAACGGCCACCGTATTGTTATTGAAAGTGGTGCAGGTAAAACTGCTAACTTTGATGATAGTGATTACAGCGAAGCGGGTGCGGAAATTGTAATGTCGCCTGCAGATGTTTATAAAGCTGATGTGATCTTTAAAATTGCACCACCTACACTTGAAGAAATTGAATTGATGCAGCCTAAACAAACTTTGTTTAGTGCCTTGCAATTAACTGTACAACCACAGGATTTTTTAAAGAAATTAATTTCTAAAAAATTAAACTGTGTTGCTTTTGACCTTATAATTGATGAAGCAGGCATTTTTCCTGTTATCCGTGCCATGGGCGAAATTGCCGGTGGTGCCAGTATTTTAATTGCAGCTGAGTTATTAAGCAACGTTAACAATGGCGTTGGCGCTATTCTTGGTGGCATTAGTGGTATCTCACCAACCGAAGTAGTAATTATTGGTGCGGGAACTGTTGGTGAATTTGCGGCCCGCGCAGCTATTGGTTTAGGAGCAACCGTAAAAGTATTTGATAATTCTACATCACGTTTAAGAAGATTACAAAACCAATTAGGTAGCCGTGTATTTACTTCGGTAATTGTACCAAAGGTTTTAGAAAAACATTTACGCTCTGCCGATGTTGCCATTGGCGCATTACGTGCTACCCGTGGTCGTACGCCATGCGTGGTAACCGAAAATATGGTAGGCGAAATGAAAACCGGCTCGGTAATTATTGATGTTAGTATTGATCAGGGCGGTGTTTTTGAAACTTCACAAGTTACTAATCATACAAAACCCGTATTCAGAAAACATGGCGTTATACATTATTGTGTACCCAACATTAACAGTCGCGTAGCACGCACTGCTTCTTATGCATTAAGCAATATATTCTCACAAATTATCTTAAACATGGGCGATGAAGGCGGCTTTGACAGCGTTGTGCGCAAGGATCCCGGGTTGCGCAATGGTGTTTATATTTACAATGGTATTTTAACCAACCAGTATTTGGGCGAAGCATTTAATCTTCCGTTCAAGGATATTAATTTGTTAATGGCTGCGATATAATTATCAATTAAGATTAAAAACAACGTGTAAAGTAACGTAGCTTTTTCTTTAGGCAAGGGGGCGGTATTCCAAGAATACGATGGCAAGATTTTAGACGAAAAAACTTACAATGCAGTACCAAAAATTACTTTACATTACACCAAATTGAATCGGTCTTAATTACGTTCTGGAATTATTTAAAAAATAAATTCTGTAGATTTTTTTCCTCTGCAACTTTCTCGCAATCCCTTACTGGCATAACATTTGCCTCTCATATAGTATTAAACATATTGCCATGAGAACTCTAACATCAACACTAGCAGCATTAACATTTTTTTTCATATTGGTTTTTATGAGCTGCAAAAAAGATGCAGGCACTGGGCCGCCACCCACAAATATTACCGGCGCTATTGATCCTGCATTAACAACCGGCACCTGGCGTATTGGTTTTTTTAGCCATAACAGCGAAGATCAAACCACTAACTATACTGCTTATAAATTTCAGTTCAGCGAAACAGGAAATGTTACCGTAACCAATAACGATGTTTCGTACAACGGTAGCTGGATGGGCTCTGACGATAACAGCCAACTAAAATTAAATTTAAATTTTATGAGCAACAGCCCACTTGATTTGCTCAGTCATGATTGGACAGTCTTTCAGCAAACCAGTACGCAGATCAACCTAAGGTATGTAAACGGTAAAGACAATACAGACTTTCTAACACTTAATAAAAATTTAGTTAAATAAAGATTGACCACATAATAAAAAATACAAATCATGAAAACACTTAAACTTCTATTTGCACTCCTTATAGTGATTGCATTTAATGCCTGCAAGAAAGACAGTAGCACAGCGCCACCTCCAACAGAAATTAACGGTTCAATTGAACCTGCTTTAACAACAGGCACCTGGAGAGTAGGGTTATTTAATGATAACGGAACAGATAAAACTGACAAGTTCCTCAACTTTGATCTTACTTTTGATAAATCAGGTATTGCAACAGCAAAAAACGATAGCGTTACATTTATTGGTAGCTGGTGGAGCTCTAATGAAAGCGGCCATTTAAAATTAAATTTAGATTTTGTGAATGATGGTTCTTTTGAAGATCTTACCCACGATTGGTCAATAATTCAACAAAGTATCACTCAAATTCAAATGTCTCACTCAAGCGGAGATAAATTGACGCTGAACAAGAATTTAATTAAATAATTTGTGTAGGGCTGGGGTTATGAAATTTGCGCGATGTAAAAAATTTACTTTGCAGTTAAAACATGTTGTACTATTAATCCTTTTGGTACAAGTTCAAGATGCAATTTTAATTGTTGCCCGCCATTGATCATTAATTCGTTTTTCTCTGAGGCTCCCTTTCCCTCTCCTGCCCAAATTATAAGGCTACCTTTACTTACTTCAAAAAATTTCTCTCTTCCATTATCCACTACACCTGCTTTGTTACCATTAATATAAACAGGCACACCAACCAGTCCGCTTTGTAATTGGCGTTTACGGGAGATCCAGACCCCTGTTTGGTTTGGCATAATTACAACTTTTGCATCTGCTGCTCTCCTCATAAAAAATAAAACAGTTACTACAACAATAAAAGGTGAAAGCAATATAAGCCAGGTTAATAAAAAGACAAGTTTTACACTAAACTTATCGCCTTCATCGGGCGCCATTAGTTCAATTAAAAATAAAGCCGGCTGTATTTGCATGATAGTGGTAACAATTGCTACAATAGCCGTAGCAATCACATACGTTAGCGTAAGAATTTTTTTCATGCAGCAATTTAAACTTAAAAACTAAAATAAAAAAACTGTGGGTGCTGTGATGAAGAATTTGTACATTTATTATACTAAATCTCATTATGCTGGAATTAAGACCCTCTTGCGAGAATTGCGATAAACTTTTACCTAACAATTCTTCTGAAGCAATGATCTGTACTTTTGAATGTACTTTTTGTGTTGATTGCGTAAATAATGTACTGCAAAATGTTTGCCCCAACTGTGGCGGTGGTTTTGAAAAACGCCCCAGCAGGCCTGTAAACTGTTTAACCACGAATTGCATTGAAAATTATCCTGCAAAAAAGGAAAAAAAACTAAGGCCGGTCAACATGGAGAAATATAAAATTGTGCAGGATACATTTAAAGGTATTGATCCACACAAGAGATAACAAGCAAATAAATGGCAGATAAAAAACCACGTATCTATTTTATACTCAATTACGCCATTGCATTAGTGTGGTTAATAAACGGTTTATTTTGTAAGCTTTTGAATTTTGTACCGCGCCATCAGCAAATAGTTGCGCGCATTTTAGGCGAAGAACATTCTTTTTTACTAACAAAAACAATTGGTGTTCTTGAAATATTAATGGCCATTTGGATAATAAGCGATAAAAAGCCTCATATCTGCGCAGTTATACAAATATTACTTATTATAATAATGAATGCAATTGAATTGATGCTGGCACCGGATCTTCTATTATTTGGTTTTGTGAATTTATGTCTCGCACTTTTATTGGTATTTATTATTTACCTAATTGATCGTAACCTTGGTGGTGCGAAATCAACCTACTCAAAATAAACCAGTATGTTATCCTTAAAAGACCATCCTTTTGCAGTAGAAACTTTTTTTGAAAGTTCGCTGGTGCTAACATATGCAGTTGCAAAAGAAGAATTAAGGAATTTAATTCCCGAGTGCTTAGAGCTGGATACGTTTAATGATACATGGGCCTTTGTAGCAGTAGCAATGGTGCAAACAAAAGATCTGAGGCCAAAAGGTTTTCCGAAATTTATGGGTAATGATTTTTTCTTAACCGGATACCGTGTGTTTGTGAGATACACCGATACACGCGGCAAACGTTTAAGAGGATTGTATATTCTAAAATCAGAGACCAATAAAAGTAAAATGTCTTTTTTTGGAAATATATTTACGCATTATAATTATACAACAACAGATATTTCACTTTCTAAAAATGCTGATGTTACTTCTATTATTTCTAAAAGATCAGAACTGGATGTTGAAGTAAATGCAGAAAAAGAAAATATTCCTTTACCTGCAGGCTCACCTTTTGCCGATTGGAAAGAAGCAAGAAGATTTGCAGGGCCTTTGCCTTTTACCTTTACTTACAATAAAAAAACAAAAGAGGTTTTAATAATTGAAGGTGTGCGTGAGAACTGGACGCCAAAACCGGTAGAGGTATTGAAAGCCGATGTTGGGTTTATAAAACAGAAAAATTTTAAAAATATTATTCTGGCTAATGCATTCATTATTGAAAACATTCCTTATTATTGGAAAAAAGGTAAAATAGAAAAATGGAAGGGATAAAGAGAAAACCGTTTCAGGGTGTAAGCAATATTGTGCGCTTTAACTGGCAGTTCTATGTCTTCGCAGCAATTGCTTTATTAACTTTGTTTTTCGCACAACAGATCTTGCCAATTACATTACATTTTTATATTACACTTTTTATTATTCTGAGTACACTTGCAGTTATCATGTCTTTAAGTGCATCATATTATATTTATGATGTTTCTAACCTGTATACTTTAGATTGGCTTCATTTTCCGGCCTCTGTTCCAAAAAAGATCGTTACCATTAATGCCGGTTTTGATGAGACCAGTGCTTTGCTTGTACAAAAATATCCAAACGCATGCTTGGAAGTGTTTGATTTTTATGATCCCACAAAACATACAGAGGTATCAATAGAACGCGCTCGCCGCGCATATCCCTCCTTTCCGGGAACTATTACTATAAGCACAACAAATATTCCTCTTAAAGAAGATTCTACCGATGTGATCTTTTTAATTTTAGCTGCGCACGAAATTAGAAATGAAGTAGAACGGGTTATGTTTTTTAAACAACTGCAAAAAGCTTTAACTCTTAATGGAAAAATAATCGTGGTAGAGCATCAACGCGATCTCGCTAATTTTTTAGCTTACAATTTTGGTTTTTTTCATTTCCATTCTAATAAAACCTGGAAAAACGCTTTTCAAAATTCGAATTTAATCTTAGAAAAAGAATTTAAAATAACTCCCTTTATTTCTACCTTCATTCTTAATAAAAATGGAATTACATCTTAAAATAGTAGGATATATGTCAATTGCGCTTGCATTTGTACATCTTATCTTTCCAAAACAATTTAACTGGAAAAAAGAAATGCCGGCAATTAGTTTGGTAAACCAACAATTAATGTATGTACATACTTTTTTTATTGCTTTTGTAGTATTATTAATAGGAATGCTTTGCGTGTGCTGTAGTCACGACCTTATAAGTACAAAATTAGGAAACCAGGTTTGTTTTGGTTTATTTTTATTCTGGGGTATGCGTTTGATCTTTCAGTTCTTCGTGTATTCATCAAAATTATGGAAAGGTAAAATGTTTGAAACGATCATTCATATTATCTTTTCATTAATCTGGATCTATTTTACAGCTGTTTTTTACGGCATCTATTTTAAAATAGAATTTTAACTTTTAACCATTTGTTTTTTTTATCTCAATATTGTATATTTATTATATATTTTTTGTATCAAACCCAAAACCGTTATCATGAAATATTTCTACCCTTGTTTTATTTTAGTTATTACAACGTTAACATCTTTTTCTGCTACGCGCTATGTAACACTCACAGGTAATGGTAGTATGAATGGTACCAGCTGGATCAATGCTTACCCGTCCACATCTCTTCAAATAGCAATTAATTTATCGGGAAGTGGCGATGAAGTTTGGGTAGCCACAGGAACTTATTATACTACAAGTAGCTCAACCCGCAGCATTTCTTTCAATATGAAAAACAATGTGAGCATTTACGGTAGCTTTGCCGGAACAGAAACTTCTATTACACAAAGAAATTTAATTGCCGGTTTAAGCAGCACCTTAAGCGGCGCTATAGGAACAGTTGGTATTGGCGATAATAGTTACCATGTTATTTCTAATTCAAATCTAAACAACACAGCAATAATTGATGGTTTTATTATTCGCGATGGCAATGATGACAGGCCTGCGGTTGGCGCCGATCAGGGTTTAGGTGGTGGAATATACAATGGCGGCAGTGGAGCAGGGAATGTATGCAGCCCGATCATTCGCAATTGTGTGATCACCAATAATCAATCTGTATTTGGCGCAGGTATTTTCAATAATGGTTACATGTCAGGAATCGCAAATCCAATAATTTTAAATTGTGTTATTACTACAAACACTGCTACAAGCGGCGGCGGCGCTATTGACAATTTTGGTGTTGCAGGTAATGCAAGTCCTGTTATTACAAATTGTGTGATCTATAATAACACCGCTTTAAATCGCGCAGGTGCCATGTATTGTTGGGGTGGTAATAACGGCAATGCAAGCCCTGTTGTTTTAAATACATGTTTTGTAAATAATAGTGCGATTGATGGTGGCGCTATTGTTTGTGACAGATTAAATACAAGCACAGGAAGTTCGGGAACAGCTACACCTACTTTTAAAAATTGTATCTTCTGGGCTAATACGGCTTCGGGCATTGGACCCCAATTTTTTATTTTAGGCGGTGCTGCATTTAATGCAACGTACACAGATATTGATCTGACAGGGCAAACTGCACCGCACATTATCACCGGCACAAGTACCGGAACCATTTCTTCAAATCCAATGTTCTTTAATATTGCAAACGGCTCCGGTGCAGATGGCAAATGGATCACTGCAGATGACGGACTACAAATTTTAAGCTCCTCGCCTTGCGTTGATGCGGGAAATAATATTGGTGTAACAAGTACTGACATACTTAATAATCCACGTATCATGTTTGTAAATGCAGATATGGGGCCTTACGAAAACATGATCGTTACCGGCATTCCTAAAAATGATCCGGCAAAAAGCGTTACTTTTTTTCCAAACCCAACAAACGGCACACTTTATTTTGCAGGAATAAAGAATAGTGAGGGAAAAATAAAACTCATTAATAGTTTAGGTGAATTAGTTCTTGAAACAAATTTATCGGAACGTATCGATCTGAAAGAATTTCCAAAAGGCATTTATTTTGTTGTAATAGAAAAGGCAATGGAAAACTTTATTAAAAAGCTTATAATAGCAGATTAAACCGCTTGTAGCCTTTTACTGACCCTTGCTAGCAGAGAATTCAACTTTTTTTAAAAGGGATCTTATTTGGCTTGCTATTCTACAGGTTTAATCCTGGTGCTTTGTTTTTTTGAACATACACGAAGCATAATGTTTAAAATCACAGTGCTTTCTTTTACAGGAAGTATTACCGTCCACATATTTATGGAGCAACACTTGGGAGCATGGCAACGAGATATTTCAGGTGAAAATAAAAACTATCTTTGTTTTATCAATTGGTATAGGCAAAATGTCAACGGTTTTTTTCTCGAAAAATAAACATATTCTTATCTATGGCTTTTCGTTAGCTTTATTATTATTGATCCTTAAATGGCTCGAATACCGTTTTGTGATCATTAGTCACACCTTTGAAATTTATGTTGGTGGAATTGCGCTTATTTTTATGGGATTAGGTATTTGGCTCGCCTTAAAACTATCAAAACCAAAAATACAAACGGTAGTTATTGAAAAAGAAGTATTTGTAAATACAAATGCCAATTTTGTTTTTAACGAAGTGGAAATGGAAAAGTTAAACATCAGCAAACGCGAACTGGAAGTTTTACAATTAATGTCGGCCGGATTAAGCAATAATGAAATAGCCGAAAAATTATTTGTTTCATTAAATACTGTAAAAACACATTCTTCCAGACTTTTCGAAAAACTGGATGTTAAAAGAAGGACGCAAGCTATTGAGAAAGCTAAACGCCTGAGTCTCATACAATAATTACATTCATACTTTAGTGTTAATCCGAAAAAAACCTTTAAAATCACCCAAAAGTATGAAGGAAAAGGCTTTTTTGTACCTTAGTTTTGCTGCATATTAACCAATTTAAATTTTAAAATGAAAAAGAATGTTTTAATCTTTGGATCCATTGCCGGGATCATAGTAAGTGCTTTTATGTTTGTGAGCATGCTCATGCTTAGTAAAGATCCCAATTTTGAAGGCAGCATGCTGGTTGGTTATACTGCTATGCTGGTTGCATTTTCATTTGTTTTTGTAGGTATTAAAAACTTCAGGGATAAATATAATAACGGCTTTATATCGTTTGGAAAAGCATGTAAAGTGGGGCTTTTTATTTCGCTTATTGCTTCAACCATGTATGTTATTACATGGCTTATTGAGCTGAATTTTTTTATTCCTAACTTTATGGAGCTATATACCAATCACGTTCTTGATCATGCAAAAGCGAGTGGTGTAACGGCAGCAGAATTAGATAAACAAGTTGCAGAAATGGCGAGTTATAAAGAGATGTATAAAAATCCATTATTTGTAATTTTGCTTACCTATTTGGAAATATTACCAATGGGTATTCTGGTAACACTTATCAGCGCCCTGATATTAAAAAAGAAAGATAAATCACAAACACAAATCGCTTAGTAATGGAAAAATTAGTAACAGGTATTGGCGGAATATTTTTTCGCTCGAACGATAATAATGCACTTGCATTATGGTATGAAAAACACTTTGGCATTAATGCTGTGCAGAATTATAAGCCCTGGCAACAAGAAGCGGGACCAACGGTTTTTGCACCTTTTAAAAAAGACACCAACTATTTTGGAAACCCTGATCAACAATTTATGATCAATTTTAGAATAAGTGATCTTGACAAGTTTTATGAATACTTAAAAACTGCAGGTGTAAAGGTAGATGAGAACAGGCTGAATGAATCTTACGGCAAATTTGCCTGGGCCTACGATCCCGAAGGTAATAAAATTGAACTTTGGCAGCCAATTGATGAAGGTAAATAGAACACTGATCAAGCTTTAGCGATCATTGCAATAAGAAAATTTAAATTAAAAATCAAAAAATATGAAATCACAGGTATTTATCAATTTAGCAGTAAAAGACCTCGGGAAATCAACGAAGCTATATACCCAAATGGGATTTACCATTAACCCTCAATTTTCTGACGATTCAGCAAAATGCTTAGTTTGGAACGAAAGTATATTTTTAATGATAATGTCACATGAAAAATTTAAATCTTTTGCTACAAAACCCATTGCAGATACAAAAAATAATCTTGCAGGTATTTTTGCCCTTTCTATGGAAAGCTTAGAGCAAGTGAATAAAGTAGTTGATAGCGCCCTTACTGCTGGAGGAATAGAACCAAAGCCTATACAAGATCATGGCTTTATGCAATTAAGAACCGTAGAAGATTTCGACGGACATACGTGGGAAATATTTTATATGGACACAAGTAAATTTCCTACTACTTAATATGGCTAACTAAAATTATTCAGGAACCGGTGTGCCAATAGGCGCCATCTGCGTTCTATTTCTTTTTTGCTTTAGCTAAATTTTCTTTTACTCTAAACTTTACAATTTTAGTGATCAACGCAATTGGCAGCGGCTCATCCAAAGGAAATTGAACAGAACCTTTACCTTCTTTATAAGCGGAGAGTTCTTTTTTAAATTCTTTATGCCCGGTTGGTGTTGCATAAAAGCCAATATGCTTTTCATAGCCTGCAAAATAAACAAGCGCACCATTTAATTTATAGGCCGGCATTTTATAACCAATGCCCTCCTCTGCTTTTGGTGCGGCTTTTTTAATTGTAGTGCGTATTTGTTTTAAATACTTTTGCGTTTCTTTTGAAAAGCCTGCAATGTATTCATCTACATTATTTGGAGTTGCTGTTTTCATTTGAATTTGTTTTATATAAAAATAATTCTTTAAACATAATTTTATAAGGTGTTATTACGACAGATTGCGGGGCAATTTACGACACTTATTTTCTTGCTTTAAGCGCTTTTAAACATAATAAATGTGATATTAAAACAATTGGCACAACAACCGCAGGCAAAAATGCGAATGGAAATTGTAGTATTGCAATATTTGGCTGGTCGAAAGCAAATTTTTGAATTGGTGATGGTGTTGAAAGTATAGCAATAAAGACAATTACACTTAAAAAAATAATGCCGGCAATATTCCACAATTTAAAGAAGGTTTTATTCAATGCTTTTTTTGATATAATAATATAAACCCATAAAATAATTGCAGTATTACCAATAATAATATCAAAATTCCAACCGTGAAATGTCATAATAACCGGGATCTTTTTTTGAAGAAAAAGAAAATAAAGCACAAGCTCAATGGGTAATCTTAAAATATGGATTGCCAGTAAATAATTTACCTTAAGGCTTTCTACTTTTAATTTCTTATAAAAATGAATTATATAAAAAACAGAAGGAATAACAACTAACAATAATCTCGGTGGCAATACATCTGTTCTTTGAAAAAAACCGGTTAAAGAAAGTATACCAACTACCAATATCCAAAAAAGAAAAAATATCAATACTCTTTTATCCTTGCCCGAACCTAAATAGAAAAGTGCAAAAGACAAAAGAGTAATAAGTATAAAAGCTATTTCAGTCATCGTTTTGTAATTTAGTTAGTTATCAAATTGCTTTAAGTGATGATCGGTATGTTTTACTGAAAGATCTGCATTGAGTTGTTTACCGGTAAAACCCAATTGACTTGTGCTTGCTAACTTTGCCTGCGATGCGATGCCGCCGATCCATGAACCCCCATATTGTTTTTGTTTTACAAGATCAGATTGAGTTGGTTGGTAATTATTATTTGGCTCTAACCTGAAGAGCATCATAAAATCGTTTAACTTTTCCATTTTTATTTTTAGACTTATATAGCACAAATCTACAGCCAGGAAAAAGAACTTATCTTGTCATATGGCAAGAAATGCAAAAATAACTTTATTCGCTGGTAATCTCTTTACGGATCCGGCTTAAAGAGGTATCGGTAATACCAAGGTAAGTAGCAATTTGTTTTAAGGAAACGTGTTGGACAATAAGCGGCTTTTCGCGAATTAAACGTTTGTAACGGTCTTTTGCCTGATCAGTGATCATAGAAATACTATGTCTTTTTAATTCGAAATAACTTCCAACTAAAGTCGTACGGCCATTTTCTCTAAAAGCTTCTATACTATGAAACAATTGCTGAAATGTTTCGAAATCGAGTTGCCAGCAAACACAATCTGTTAAAGCCTGAATATTTTCCCGTGTAGGAGTTCTGAGAAAAAAAGATGGCCAGTCGATAACGATATCGCCAATCGAATAAAAATTGGTACTGATATCGTTGCCTTCGACATCTGTAGCGTAAGAACGGATAAAACCACTCTCAACAAAAAAATAACGATTTGCAGTTTTACATTCTTCTAAAAGAAATTCGGTTTTAGAAAATTCCACTCTTTTAAAATTTGGAATGATTATTTCTACTTCTTCTTTCGAAAATTTCTTTTCGGTAAAAACGTTATTAAGGAAATTTTGATCAGGCATACTATTCCTGATGTTATTTTGGTTTAACGATGGTATCATTCTTTGCAGTTCCTTCATATTTATTAACAGGATCCATACGTTTACCCATACATTTATAACTGTTCAATAAAAAGAAAACAACAGAGAGGGACCATACCGCTACTTTTCTGAAACGTGTTTTGTAAACTGCATTTTCAATTTTATTTATAAAAGCAGTAAATATATTTGTATTGTTTGTATGTCGCGCATTGTATCGGCCGCAAATTTTTTGAAAAGAATTACTTTTGAAATAAGTTTCTATTTCATCCAGGCTCATTTTTGTAAAATCAATTACTTTGGTATCACAAACACCACAATGTTTTCCTCCTGTTACAGATGACATGGCGTTAAAATTTTCAGCGCAGGGTTTTTGTATTTGAATATTTTGGTTCATGGTTAATTAAATATACAAAATGCTTTTCAATTTCAAAAGACCATCAGGATACTTGCAGTATTTTTAGCCGAAAGCATCTCCTTTTGAGTATTATTATGCCCGCTTCGGGATAAAATACTATAATCCACATTCTTTATCCCACTTCCCTTAAAACTGTCACAGCGGCTATGACTAAGCCCAGGAGTATAATTTTCAATATTTTAATTGTGGCACTATATGTGCTCATATAGTTGTCTCCCCTACACTAAATAATGTACACAAAACAACAATGGTAAACCATCGCCAAAACAGGAACAATTATCCTGTTTTTATTATTAACCTTTTATATAAATCCCAATGAAAGTATTAAAATTTATTGCAATCACATTTCTATTAAGCACAACCGGTATAGCACAAACTAAAAGCGCGAGCTTTGAGAAAGAGTTTGATGAAGCCGAAAAGATATTTTCAAAAATATCGGACAGCAAAAAAGAATCTTTAACGTCTACTAAAGGAGCCTATGCAGAAGTGCTGCCGGTGTTTCTTAATCTTTATAAACAAGATCCAACCAACATGAACCTGGCCTTTAAAATAGGCATGTGTTATCAAAGTGCGAGACGAGATAGAGCAAAAGCCCTTCCGTATTTCAATAAAGCAGTTACGTCAGTTTCAAACGATTATAAAGGTTCTTCACACAAAGAAAAAAATGCGCCGCTTATTGCTTATAAATATTTAGGCGATGCGTACCATTGGAATTATGATTTTGATAAAGCCATCGTAGCTTACCGTAAATACATAAGCGTAATGGAACAAAACAATGCTACAGATAAAGCCTTACTTTCAGAAACTACACGCAAAATAGAGATGTGTAATACAGGTAAACGCTTAGTGGCAACGCCCATAAAAATAAAAATACAAAATTTAAGTAATACCGTTAATTCGCCCTATGCGGATTATTCTGCAATTTTTTCTGCCGATCAGAATACACTTTTCTTTACCTCGCGAAGACCACAAAGCACGGGCGGCGAAAAAGATAACGAAGGAAATTATATGGAAGATATTTATATGTCTTCTAAAACTAAAACAGGCTGGTCTGCAGCGCAAAGTATTGGTGCGCCTATTAATACCGAATGGCATGAAGCAACCGTAGGTGTTTCGCCAGATGCACAAATGATCCTTATTTATAAAGACGATATGGGCGATGGAAATATTTATTCTACTTCGTTAGATGGTGATACCTGGAGTAAACCCGTTAAGTTAAACGAAAACATCAACACTAAACACTGGGAGCCAAGCGCTTTTATTTCGGCAGATGGAAACAGTTTATATTTTGCAAGCAACAAGCCCGGTGGGTTTGGTGGTTTAGATCTTTACATGAGCAAGCGCGGATCAGACGGTGACTGGGACAAGGCTGTTAACCTGGGAGCAGGCATCAACACACCATATGATGAAGATGCACCTTCTATCCATCCCGACGGCGTTACATTATCCTTCAGCTCTAACGGGCATAATACCATGGGTGGCTTTGATATTTTTAGCAGCCTTCTTTCATACGAAGGTATCTGGTCTGAACCGGTTAATGTAGGCTATCCGATCAATACAACAGATGATGATATTTTTTATATGGTGAGTCCAAATGGTAAAACAGCTTATTTTTCTTCTTTCCGCGAAGATGGTTTAGGTGAAAAAGATAATTACATGGCTACTTTTTTAGATAAGAAAGAAACGCCATTAACATTGATACAGGGTACCGTTAATGATGAAGCGGGCATGCCGGCAAAAAAAGTAATGATAACAGTTACCGATAACGAAACAGAAGCAATTGTTGGTGTTTATAAGGCCAATGCAAAAACAGGACAGTTTTTATTTATTCTAACCCCAGGTAAAAATTACAACATTACTTACCAGGCAGAGAATCATTTATTTTATTCTGAAAATATAGAGATCCCTAAACAATCCAGTTACTATGAATTTAAAAAATCTGTAAAACTGCATCCAATTGTAGTGGGATCAAAAATTACATTGAATAACATTTTCTTTGATTTTGATAAAGCTACGTTACGTCCGCTTTCAAATGTTGAGCTTAAGAACTTAGTGCTGTTAATGAAAAGCAATCCTAATATGAAAGTGGAGATCTCCGGCCATACAGATAGTAAAGGTGATGATGCTTACAACCTGAAGCTTTCGGAAGAACGCGCACAAGCCGTTGTAAACCGTTTAATAGAAAAAGAAATTTCAACGACCCGCATGAAAGCAAAAGGTTATGGTGAAACACAGCCTGTGGCGCCTAATACAAAGCCAAACGGCAGCGATGACCCAGAAGGAAGGCAGTTAAACCGCAGAGTGGAATTAAAGATCACAGAACTTTAATTGATATACGATTTAAAAGATAACGGTTTGCAGTTTGTATTATCAAATTGCAAACCGTTTTTCAAAACAAAATATTCCTTACCAAATAGCTCTGTACTTTATTCTTTACTTAAAAATAAAATTTATTTTTTACCAACAACCTTTAACTGTATTCTTCTGTTTATTGTGTGAAATTCTTCTTTCTCTTGTTTTGTTTTAGCGTTCGATATTCTTTCATTACTTTTTATCAGCTCAGCTTCACCGTATCCTTTCGACAGCACTTGAAGTGAATCAACTCCGAATTTTTTTATTAATGCCTGCCGCACACTTTCGGCCCTGCGCATTTACAGGTCTGTATTTTTGCGCGCACCTCCTCTTGAATCGGTATGAGACCCAATCTCAAAAGCAAGATCTTTATGTGATTTTAAAAAAGAAGATATTTTTTCAAATATACTATCGTTTTCATCTCCTCTTGCATCCAAACAAAAAACTATTTGGGGAATCTTAATTACGTCTCCTTTTTTAAAGATTGAATCATTAGGAGTTTTATTAGTTTGGCAAAACGAAAAAAAAGAAACTGAAAATAATATGTATGTAATTATTTTTGTCATATTTTCAAAGATAAATTATTTTATTAATAAAAAACCTATGCGTGATTGAACACTGATCTAACAGATTTAACGAGTGAGCACTAAAAAGATCTGTGACAATCGGTTCAACCAGTGTCATCGGCGTTCCATCGCATGATAAAACAAAAGATCCCCAACCATATTTGGCTGAGGATCTTCGTTCTGTGATAATTGATATTATTTTTTAAGCTATTACTTCTACTTTTGGTGCAGCAGCTAAAATTTCAGCGTTTGCAGCAGAAGCATATTGTTCAAAATTCTTAACGAATGATGATGCTAAAGTTTGTGCGGTTTGATTAAATGCTTCTTTATCTTTCCATGCATTTTTTGGTTCTAAAATTTCTGCAGGAACATCAGGACAAGCTTTTGGGAAATTTAATTTAAAGTATGGTGTGGTACCATATTCTACTTTATCTAACTCTCCGGTTAATGCAGCTGTAATTAATGAACGTGTGTAAGATAATTTAATACGGCTACCAACGCCGTATTTACCGCCTACCCAGCCGGTATTCAATAGCCAAACGTTTACGTTATTCTTTTTTAATTTTTCGCCTAAAAGCTCAGCATATTTTGTTGGGTGTAATGGTAAAAATACTTTACCAAAACAAGCAGAGAACGTTAAGGTTGGTTCTGTAACACCTACTTCTGTTCCTGCAACTTTAGCAGTGTAACCACTAATAAAGTGATACATCGCTTGTGCTGGTGTTAATTTAGAGATCGGGGGCAATACACCAAATGCATCACACGTTAAAAAGAAAATATTTTTAGGCACATCACCTACTGCGGGTGAAACTGCATTATCAATATAATTAGATGGGTAACTTACGCGCGTGTTTTCTGTTTTTGAAATATTAGAGTAATCAACAGTTGTTGTATCATCAAAAAAGTTAATGTTCTCTAATAACGAACCAAATTTAATAGCACTAAAAATTTGTGGTTCTTTTTCAGCAGTAAGATCTACACATTTTGCATAGCAACCACCTTCAAAGTTAAACACTCCTGTATCACTCCAACCATGTTCATCATCACCAATTAATTTACGGTTAGGATCAGCACTTAAAGTTGTTTTACCTGTACCCGATAAACCAAAGAAGATAGCAGTATCGCCATCTTTACCAATGTTTGCAGAACAGTGCATTGGTAACACACCTTTTTCGTGTGGCAATACATAATTTAATACAGCAAAAATTCCTTTTTTAATTTCGCCGGTATATCCTGTTCCACCAATTAAAATAATTTTTTTAGTAAAATCAAGAATAGCGAAATTATGCTGACGGGTTCCATCAATTTTTGGATCAGCTTTAAAACCCGGAGCATTGATAATTAACCAATCGTGTTTAAAGTTTTTAATTTCTTCAACTGTTGGGCGTAAGAATAAATTATTTGCAAATAAATTATGCGAAGGATATTCATTCACACAACGAATGTTGATTCGGTATTTTGGATCAGCACAAGCATAAGCATCCCGTATCCAAATTTCTTTACCACCTAAATAAGCCAACATACGGTTATGAAGAAGATCAAATTTTGCAGAGTCAAAACGATTATTTACATCTCCCCACCAAACGCTGTCTTTTGTGTTTTCATCAACAACTACAAATTTATCCTTTGGCGAACGGCCAGTAAATTCTCCTGTATCAATTGCCAAGGCGCCTACATCTGTTAAAACTCCTTCTCCTCTTAATATTGTTTCTTCAACCAATTCACTTGGATGAAGGTTCCAAAAAGCCATTTCAACATTTGAAAGACCAAGTTGCGCAACCGAGGCACCATCTGCTTTTAAACCAATTTCGTTCATTATTTTATCAGTGTTTTGTTAGTGGGGCAAAAGTACGAAAAAAAAACGGCCTTAAAAAGACCGTTTTTCCACAATTTATGGGCTTATTAACGTATTTTATCTAATTGATAATGAGACATATTGACCTTCCTTTGCGATTTTTTTCAACTGATTAAGAAGTTCCTTTTTTTCAGCGTCTTTTAATTCGGTTAAAGGCATGCAAATACGTCTTTCACCTTCACGCCCCTGATTTTTTGTAGTATACTTTATCTTTTTACCATCTAATAAAGCAATTGTTTTATCTAATGCTGCACCATCAATTCCGCTTCCGGGACTTCCAAAATAAATTTCGGCAGCACAATTTTTATCGGTTACCGTTTCATAAACTACTTCAGTTTCAGAAATAGTTACCGTTTTTGTTTTTGAAGGTGTGCTTGTTGGCGTTGCAGTTTCGTATTCAGTTACGGCTTTTGGAGTGGATGTAGAAGAGCTTGTTGCGCTTTCTGCTTTTACAGAACCATTTTTTGGGTTTGAAGTTGTTGAAGAACTTGTGTTTTGAGAAGTAATGGATCCTCCTTTTGTACTTTTTGGTGTTGTATTTTTTGGAGATGAATTTGTTGTTTCTAACTCAGTTGATGTTTTAGGATTTGATGTAGTTGAAACTGTAGCAGAGCCCGACTCATTTACTGATTTTGGTTCAGCGGTATTATATGGTTGCGTTGTTGTTGTAGTTGAAGTACTTGAAGTAGTAGTTTGGCTTTTTTTAGTTCTACAAGATGTAAGACTTAAAAATAAAACGCTGCTTAAAAGAATAACTGATGTTTTCATAATACTGTTTTTGTATTGTAAATATGGCAAATAATTATTGAGGATAAAAACTATTTAGCTTATTTAGGCTTTTTTATAGCAGAAATAGCTAAACACAGCCAGCCGGCAACAAAAAGAATACCGCCAATTGGCGTAACCGGGCCAAGGAATTTTAACCAATCAGCGCCATACAAATTACGTGTACATAAAAAATATAACGAGCCACTGAATAAAATAATGCCCCAGAAAAATAAGTAATAAGCCCAATTTAAAAATTTATGATCATATTTTAATTTTAATAATACAACTGCCAACATTGCAAATGTATGATACATATGATACTTAACACCTGTATCAAAACCATTTAAAAGGTCGGGAGTAATTAAACCAGTTTCAAGTTTGCCTTTTAAAGCATGAGCGCCAAGTGCGCCAAGTGCTACGGCAATAGCACCTAAAAAACCTATAGTGATCAATTGTTTGGGAATTTTTTCAGTTTCTGGTTTCATGCTTATTGTTTCATCTTTGTGAATGCTTACTGAATACTGCTTACTTTTTTTTAAATTCTTCCATTATTTGCTCATCGGTTTTGCCAATAAAATTTAGTGCGCCTTTCGCACTTTTTGCCCAATCGCTTTTTGGATATTCTGCAATTATTTTTTCGTAAAGTTTTTTAGCTTCTGTTTCATTATTTAATTGCGTTGCCTCATCATACAATTGCGCCAGTAAAAATAAAGCGGCTGGGCGGTGCGTTGACTTTGGATAATCGTTCACACATTTATCTAACGCTATCTTAGCTCGCTTGCTATTGTTAATAGCCTGTGCAACCTGCGCTGTTTTAATTAAATAGATGGCACAAAGTGTGTCTTCGGTACAATAAAAAGCAAAATCGGTAAATGCCTTTATAGCTTTATTAGCCACATCGTTTTTCACTTCCATTTCTGTCAGTAAAGTACTGTCCATTTTTTTTGCTTCTGCGAAAAGTTTTTTACAGTCGGTTAAATAGGATTTAGCAGATGGGATTATTGTATCAATAGGGCCTGAAACATACACACTGTCGTTTGCAAATGTTACGGCGTTTTTTTGTTGCTTTGATTGTTCGGATGAGCAGGCAACAATTAAAATTAAAACCGGCAATAAAAATTTATATAACCTGTTTTGCATCTTAGATTTATTTTTTTGCTCTGTAAACGCGGGTCTTATAATCTGCAGAGATCTTACCGTTGGAAATATCATTTAATTTGCCAGAGATCATTTTACGTTTAAACGGACTAATGATATCTGTAAATAATTTCCCTTCAATGTGATCGTATTCGTGTTGAATTACACGCGCAATCACACCATCGTATTTTTCTTTATGCTTCGTAAATTTTTCATCAAGATATTCTATTTCAATATCCGGTTTACGACTAACATCTTCACGGATTTTTGGAATACTTAAACAGCCTTCGTTAAATTTCCACTCTGTACCTACTTCACTTAAAATACGGGCATTAATAAATACTTTTTTAAATGCTTTTAATTCTTTTTTTTGTGCAGGTGTAAATTCATCATCCTCATCATCTTCACTTTCGGCAAAAGGACCAGTATCAATTACGAATAAACGTATGGCTTTACCAATTTGCGGTGCAGCCAGGCCAACACCATTTGCGTTATACATGGTCTCGAACATATTTTTTATTAGTTCGTCAAGACCTTCATAATTCTTATCAATATCCACACCCACTTTTCTGAGCACCGGATCACCATAAACAACAATTGGTAAAATCATTTTTTTATTTTAATTAAAATGTACTTCAGTAACATCATCGTCTTGAGTATATTTTGCCCAAAACTCTTTTTCTTTTAAACGTAATACTTCCCATGTGGCGCTAGAACCGGAGGTTGCAGTCGTATTACCGCTTTCTTTTGTAAATATCACGTTTTTTTTATCGCCGCTAAAGGTCTATGTACCCGCTTCATTAAAAGCAAAACTAAGAGAACCGATCATTAAGTTATAACTAAAAGAATATTCACCGTTCTTATTTATGTTTAAAAAATATCCATTAAATATATGATTTTTGGCAAAGGAAG